>QMKT01000023.1 GCA_003646505.1 Campylobacterota bacterium | reverse complement strand
TTATGCTCTACCTCATAGTAGCCCTCATAGCAAGTCGTGCAAACTTCTCTGAACTTACAGAAGCCCCACTATACATTTTTGCAGGGTTTGTCATCATCGCAATACACGTAGTTATCATGGTTATCTTCGCTAAACTTTTCAAGCTTGACTTATTTAGTTTAGGTGTGGCTTCACTAGCAAATATAGGAGGGGTAGCCTCAGCTCCTATCTTGGCTTCAGCCTATTCTAAAGCACTCATACCCATAGGTGTACTTATGGCGATGATGGGATATATACTTGGTACATTTGGTGGATTGATGGTTGGGAAGATTTTGGAGATGATGGTCTAAAAAGCTAAAGTTTATATCTAAACTGTAATCGTGAACCTTATTTTATATGAAGTTAATATATAATAAATACGTTAATTATACTAATGCGGAGAAGTAAATGGATTTTCATGTTTAAATTTTTTACTCTTTTTGCTTTATTTTATTCTACATTATTCTCTGCAGATCTAACCATCATTGATGGATTTCAAAAAAGTGACAACTTTACACTAAAATATTATGATGACGAAAACTCTCTTTTAACCATTGATGAGATTGAAAAAATAGATTTTAATGACACCCTGCCCAGTCAGTTTACTATGGGCTATAAATATGACAATGTCTGGTTTAAACTTGAAATTGAAAATACCAGTAAAAATGAAGATTTTGTCCTTTATTTTACTGAATCTATTTGGTCTATTTTAGACTTGTATACAAAAGAAAATGCTACATGGAAAGTACAAAAAAATGGATTAAACATTCCCATAAATGACCGTGCGATTACAGACAGTTCTCCAGCGTTTAAACTACATATAGTGAATGGAAACAGATCTGTATTTTATATAAAAGGTAACACCATTGCAAGTCAAATTGGAGAATTTGAACTTTACACAAAGAAAGAGTTCTTCAATCCCAACCGTGTAACACTGACAGAATGGTACACTATTTATGCCTTTGTCTTATTTATATTTATTTTACTTAATTTATATAATTTCATTATCATTAAAGAGCGTGTCTATGCTTACTATATGGTATATGTATTTACCTATATTGTATTTACTTTTATGCATAGTGGCGTATACATCTCTTTTGGTTTTCCAAACTGGCAGGAAGGACTTCATGTACTTGGTCAGTTGGTGTTGTCTTCTCTCTTATTATTTAGTATGGAGTTTCTAAAACTTTCTAAAACCTATCCTGTGATGGAAAAAGCCTTTAAATACTTAGCTGTAGGTGCCTTCATTTTTGCACTATTACTTTCACAAAACATCCCTTATTCTACTGTTGCAAGTAATGTATTTTTCTCCGGAACCTTAATATTCATTGTTTATGTAGCAGTAAATGTCCTAAAAAATGGTTTTTCCGGGGCAATGTATTATCTTATCGCTTTAATGCTATTCCTCCCCGCTATGGCTATGATGGCAATGAACTTTAATGCTATGTTGGTCAATAATGATTTTACACGTTATATGTTTCTTGCCGGAGCATTTGTAGAAATATTTTTATTTACTATCTTGTTAACAAACAGATATGTGATTATGAATAACACTAATAATCTTTTAACCCTCAAAACAATGGAATTGGAAAATATTAGAAAACAGCTTACGATAGAGGCAACCACTGATATTCTAAGTGGTTTATATAATCGTCGATATTTTTATGATATCTCAGAAAAATATTATCTTACAGCTAAGGAACAGGATCAGAATCTGTCGGTTTTAATGATTGATATTGATAAATTCAAAGATGTCAATGATACTTATGGACATTATGTTGGAGATAACATCATTGAATCATCTGCAAAAATCTTGACTAAAAATATCAGGAAAAATGATGTTGTAGCAAGATATGGTGGTGAAGAGTTTATCATTTTACTAGAAGATAGAGGAATTGATAAAGCGATAGAGTTAGCTGAGTGGATCAGAGTTGAAATTGAAAATAATCTTATTACGGTGGACAATGGAGATGAGATACATGTTACTGTAAGTATAGGTGCTACTCAACTTCATCACATCAATGATAAAAATATTGATGAGACTATTAAACGTTGTGATAAGGCACTTTATCAAGCGAAGGATCAAGGTAGGAATATAGTTTCCAGTATCTTGTAATTTATATATAATAGCTATGTTATGTTTTTAGATACAATAACCCTATGAAAATCACAAACATATATACTCAACCTCTCAAAGCCCCTCTTAAAAAACCCTTCATTACTTCCCTTCGTCGTGTAGATACACTCGAAGATCTTGTAGTCATTATAGAGTGTGATGATGGTTCTGTGGGCTATGGTGAAGGTGCTCCAACTCCACAGATAACGGGTGAGACTATGGGGTCTATGGTTGCTGCTATTGCGTTCATAAAACCTCATATACTTGGTCGTGATATAGAAGACTTTGATGCTATTCTAAAATTAATTCATTCTCTCTTAGTTAAAAATACCACAGCAAAATCTGCACTTGAGATAGCCCTTTATGACTTAAAGGCAAAATCTGAGAAACTTCCTCTCTTTCGTATGTTAGGTGGTACACAAACAAAGTTTTCTACAGACATAACCATAAGTATGGGTGAGATAGACAAGATGATAGCTGACTGTCATAGTGCAGTGGCTTTAGGTTATGACACCTTGAAAGTAAAAATAGGTGATAACCCTCGTAAAGATGTAGAACGTGTGATAGCTATAGATGCGGCATTAGACAGTGACATAAAACTAAGACTCGATGCTAACCAAGGCTGGACAGCTGTACAGTCTGTCGAACTTCTACATGCACTAGAAAAACAAGACATCATCGCAGAGTTCATAGAACAACCTGTGGCTGCAGATGACATAGAAGGACTCAAATACATTAAAGAACGTGTACAGACTCCTTTACTGGCTGATGAGAGTATCTTCTCACTGAAAGATGCTAAAAAACTCTTAGAATTACAGGCCATTGACTATGTAAACATTAAGTTAGCAAAAACAGCAGGCATAAGCCAAGCTTTAGAACTTGCAGATCTTTCTAAAAATTTTGGAGTGAAATGTATGATAGGCTGTATGCTAGAAGGTCCTATATCTGTTGCTGCAGGTGTGCATGTGGCTTCTGCAAAAGCTGATATCATTACTATGCTTGACCTTGATGCAGTGAGTCTTCTGGCTTCTCATCCTGTAAAGACAAGTATAGAATTTAATGAGAGTGAGATAGTCCTGTCCGAAGATATGGGACTGGGTGTCTCTTTGGGAGAGATCTCAAACCTATAATAAGTGATATAATGATATGATATAATAGATATAAAATTTTTATAAACAAAGGAAAAGAATGAATAAAATACTACTAAGCTCAGTGCTTGCAACAGCACTGCTAACCATCAATGTTTCTGCAGAAACTCCAACCCTTAAAAAACCTGCTACATCTGTAAAAACCCCAACACTAAAGAAAGCTGAGACACCTACAAAAGCTGTAACGTCGGTAACTCCTGTAAAAGCTGCCGCGCCTGCAACATCAGTTAAAGCTGCCAAACCTGCAACATCGGTCAAAGCTGCAGCTCCTGCAACTTCTCTAAAGGCCAAAGCTTCTGAGACACCTGCAACTCTGAAAAAACAGCCTCAGAAAGCTCCTGTTAAAGCAACTGTTGCACCTCTAAAAGAAATGCCTGTTCCTACTAAAGCAACTAAAACACCTGTAAAAGCAATGCCTGTTCCTATTAAAGCACCTGAAGCACCTGAAAAAGCAATTTCAATAAAAGATATTCCTGTAAAAATAATTAAATAGCCTCAGACTGCTGCCTATAAAATAAGTTTTAAGTATGAGAATAAACAACATCAAACTCAACTGCGATATGGGTGAGGCTTTAGATATGCGCTTAGATGAGCAGATCATGCCTTACATAGACATGTCTAACATCGCTTGTGGTTTTCATGCAGGTAACCCAATAACCATGAAAAACTGCGTTAAAGAGGCAGAAGCCCATGGCGTAAGCATCGGTGCTCACCCTTCCTACTCCGACATTGAGGGGTTTGGACGTAGAGAGATGGCGTGTAGTGAAGAAGAAATAACTGCTTTGATACTCTACCAATGTGATGCTTTGAATGGCATCTGTAAATCTTACGGAACAAGCATCTCCTATGTTAAACCTCATGGTGCACTTTATAACACCATGATGAAAGATATGGAAGTCTTTAAAGCCATTGCCAAAGCGGTCTCCAAGTACGACAAAAATATCAAACTCATGATACTCTCTAATACATATAATCATGAGTATACTACCATAGCAGATAAATACAACATCTCCCTACTCTATGAAGTCTTTGCAGACAGAGCCTACCAAGATAATGGCCAACTCGTACCACGCTCAGAAGATGGTGCTGTGTTAGAATCTGTAGAAGAAGTACTGAACCGTGCCAAACTGCTAAAAGAGCATGGATACATAGAAAGTATCAATGGCAAAAAACTAACCCTTCAAGCTGACACACTCTGCGTGCATGGAGACAATGCCAAAGCACTAGGCATCATAAAAGCCCTACATCAGTTAAATCATGAAGATTGAAACTGCCTCTGTTGACTCTGTCATACTTTACTTTGAAGAGACCATCTCTGAAGATGTACTAGATAAGGTCCAACATGCTTTTCATAAGTTAAAAACACTCCCTCATATCATCAACCTTACACCTTCTTATCATTCAATACTAATCCAATATGATATTTTTAAATATGACATTGACGCCGTAAAGCAAAAAATTCAAGAGGCTATACTCAATACTCCCTTGTCTAGCAGCGGTACAGAGGGAAAGCTCATAGAGATACTTGTAGATTACAGCAAAGGTTTAGACCTTGATCGTGTAGCCAAAATACATGGACTAAGCCCTAAGCAAGTCATAGCCAAACACACAGGAAAGACTTACCGTGTGTATGCCATAGGTTTTATGGTCGGGTTTGCTTACTTAGCTTCTGTGGATGACTCTATAGCCACACCCAGACTAGACTCACCGCGAAGTAAAGTACCTCAAGGCTCCGTCGCCATAGCAGAGTCTCAAACAGCCATCTATCCACAGCAAAGTGCTGGAGGATGGAATATCATAGGACATACAGAGTTTGATGATTATGAACAGTTTGAGATAGGAGATAGCGTGAGGTTTGTTTGTGCTACTTCAACCCTGTATACCTATCACTATGTTTAAGGTACTCTCAGGTGGTATCTTCACTACAGTTCAAGACTTAGGACGAGATGGGTACACACATCTAGGCATCACGTCCTCAGGTGCCATGGATGAATACGCTTATAAATGGAGCCAAAAACTACTAGGTGCTGAAGACTACAATGCCCTAGAGATACTCTTAAGCGGACTCAAACTACAAGCCACAGCACCCACGACCATAGCCGTATGTGGTGCAGATCTAGGTTTCTGCATCAATGGTATCTCAAAACCCATCTGGCAGACTCACGTCATAAAAGCAGAGGACATACTCACTTTCGAAACAAGAAAATCAGGAATGCGAGCCTACCTAGCCGCAAAAGGTGGATTTACTGTCCAAAAATATGAAGACAGTTTCTCCACAACACTCAAAGAAAATAAAGGCAAAAAACTTAAAACGGGTGACACACTCCCTTTTAATGAAACACAAAGTGGTAACGTAAAACGTGTATCAGACAAATACATTCCAAATTACCCTACCCACATGACCCTACGCATTGTACTTGGGTATCAACATAACGACTTTAGCACATCACAAAAAGAGAAGTTTTTCTCTTCCACGTACACCCTCACACCAGAAATGAGCCGTATGGGCTACAAGCTACAAGGAGAAGCCATCATGCCAAATAATGATGGCATAATCTCAGAAGGTATTAGCTTCGGTGCAGTACAAATACCCCCAGACGGACAACCCATTATCCTACTAAAAGAGAGACAAACCATAGGTGGGTATCCGAAGATGGGTTCGGTACTACCGAGTGACTGTTTTAAATTGTCTCAATTACCCATAGGTGCTATAATAAGATTTGAAACTATCTCTCTTGAAGATGCGCAGAGTCACCAAAGGAAACTACCTAATGACTAACACAACAAACGATTCAAAAAATCTGTTAGCACTTAATAAGCCTAAGGGTTATGTGGTCACACGCTCTGATGAACGTGGGCGTAAAACTGTTTATGACCTTTTGCCACAGTGGGCTTTTGATGATGGGTGGATGCCCATCGGACGGCTTGATTTGGAATCTAAGGGGCTTTTACTGTTCACTACCAATGGCAAGATAGGAAATGCCTTGACGAAACCTGGAGGATGCATGAAGGTATATGAGATTTGGGTTAGAGGTCATGTAACCGATGAACATATAGCAGAGGCCAAAAGAGGTGTTGAAAGTAAGTATGGGTTATTAAAAGCACTTGTAGTCGAGAAGATAGGTATGGGTGGCGCAAAAACTAAACTAAAAATAGTCATAGACGAAGGGAAGAATCGGCATATACGCCGACTTTTTGGGGCCATGAAAGACCAAAAATTCGGAACCCCTTTAAAGGTGCTAGAATTAAAACGAGTGAGCATTGGCAGCTTTGAGCTTAACATCGAAAGTGCTAAGTGGCGTTACCTTACAGTTGAAGAAGAGAGAATGCTCATTCCAAATTTTTGATCAACAAGAGAGCTACTTTTTTGCCTCTTTTAGTATCTGATATGCTTGGTTTATTTCTTGCATTTTAGCCGTTGCTTCTTCTATGTAAGCGGCATCTTTCTCTTGTGATATCATAATGTCTGGATGATACTCTCTTACAAGATTTCTATAGGTCTTTTTAATAGTACTAAAGTCATCACTTTCATTTACACCTAACATCTTACAAGCTTCTTCAATACTCATAGTTTTTGGTTGGTTTTTAGTCATGTTTTCAAATTTCTGCAGTATAGCCTCATATTCACTAGGTGCTATCTCTAACTCAGCCACGATGATTCGCAAGACCTTGTCTTCATCAGAACTAAGACCATTATCTACAAAGGCAAGTTGTATTAAAAACTCTACAAACTGTCTACGTTTTAAGCGGCTAGATCCTAGTAGTTTGTTTAAAGATTGCGCTACCTTTTTGGTATCATCCACTTTTTCTTTTTCTTCATTGAAAATCTCTTTTAAAATATCTCTTGTTTTCTCTTTTTCTATAAAAATCTTAGAAATATCATCAAACATCATACCTATGAGTTGCGCTTCTAATTCACTGACTCGCCCATCTGACTTAGCCACTTTTGCCACAAGTGCTATAAAATGCCCTAGCCCACTCTCTCTAAATAACGCTTTTGATCCCGATAACGTATTGAGTTTCTTTATGGCATACACTTTGTAGAGTCTAAAGGCTACATATAAAGAAACTATCACAGAAAGTGTTACAAATATATTTACGATGAAAATGTAATAGAACGCTACTAAAGTTACACCTAAAACTATCCATTTTTTAAATTTAATCATGATGTGTCCATTTTAAAATATTTTAAAGATTTTAGCAAAACTTACTAAAACCTACTTCATTGAGATACAATAGCACCATGAAAACACTAGAACAACTTAAATCAGGACAACTCATAGGAAGTAAAAGGCTCAAGTTAACCTGTGCTTTAAAAGAATTTCCCAGAGAGATCTTTACATTAGCTGATACTTTAGAGGTCTTAGATATGACTGATAATCATCTACATACACTACCAGATGACTTTGGAAAACTTCAACATCTCAAAATTCTTTTTTTGTCTAACAATCTCTTTGAAGAAGTACCTACTGTACTTTCACACTGCCCAAACCTCTCCATGATTGGCTTTCGTAATAATCAAATAACCACTCTGGCTGAAGATGCCCTGCCTCTTAGCACACGGTGGCTCATACTGACGGACAATGCCCTTAGCATACTGCCAGAGTCTATGGGTAAGTTGATGTATCTGCAAAAGTGTATGCTCTCCGGCAATAAACTTACCCATCTGCCAACAAGCATGAAATACTGCGAAAACTTAGAACTCTTACGAATTGCGGTCAATGCATTTACAGAATTACCCAAAATGCTTTTGGAACTACCAAAACTCTCATGGCTTGCCTATGGAGGCAATCCTTTTTGTGCAAAGCACCCTGCTTGTGATACACCACTAAAAGAGTTAGCATGGAGCGACTTGGAACTTGGAGTTGTACTGGGAGAAGGTGCATCGGGGCTTATATCTAAAGCTCTCTACAAGGGTAAAGAAGTAGCTGTAAAGGTCTTTAAGGGTGACATTACCTCTGATGGTCTTCCTGAAGAAGAGATGGACATTAACATCTCTATGGGGCATCATGACCATCTTGTTGATGTACTTGCGAGAGTAACAGGTCATCCTGAGGGAAAAGATATCTTAATGCTGGAACTCATACCTTCTTCATTTTTCAACTTGGGCCTGCCACCTACACTTGAAACATGTTCACGTGATGTTTACCCCGAAGGCTTTACCCTTACACTTTCACAAAGTATAAAGATACTCCAAGGTATTGTGGATGCAGTTGTACATATGCATGAGCGTGGCATCATGCATGGAGATTTCTATGCACATAATATCATGATAGACAAAGAGGCAAATAGCATACTTGGGGACTTTGGTGGGGCTTCATACTATGAGCCTAAAGAAGTAAAAGTACGTAATGCTTTAGAACGTTTGGAAGTGCGTGCTTTTGGTTGCTTAGTAGAAGAGATGCTAATACTTTCAAAAGATGATCAGGCACAACTTAAACGAGATAAACTAAAATATATCAAAGAAAGATGTTTAACACAGGTGAATCATCAGAGACCACTCTTTAAAGAAATTCATCATATGATGATGACTATTTAGTGTTCATTTTTAGTTGTATTCTATCTCTTCAGGTGTAGTAATAAACACTTTATTGGATTCTTTATAGTGTTTTTTCTCAATATACTGTTCTACCATTTTAAAAATAACTTCCTGAACCGCATATAACGTTGTCTTAACTTCTGTTTCTACACAATAGCTAAGACTATTGTACATAAATATATTAGACATAAGAATTTCTCCGAATTTTTTCCCCCCGACAATATCTGTAGACTGACAAATAAGCATATAAATATTATTTTCTTTATCGATCTCAAGCAAGATATCTGTTCCACGCTTCCATTGTTGAAGTAAACTTTTCATGTTTCTCATATCATCTGCCGATATTAGAATGATAGTAAAAGTCAATTCGCCTTTGTGATTCATCAGATAATAAAGAAATTCAAGTGTTGTTCTTGCCTCATCCATTATCATTTTAGCTAATATAATTTCATCTTCATGAAATGACAATTCATTTTTATCTCTTCTTTCATACATAACCATGGCAAACCTTTTCAATAAAACAATAATAAATCTGTTGAATAATTATAACTTATTAATATAAAATTAGTTAGAGAATAATTGATGTTATATCATCACACTTTGTATCACATCTAAATTTTAGTTTTTTAGTTTTTACTATATACAAATGATAAATTATACGCTATTATTGAGTTGAATATAAATTTATATAAAAGGCAAAAGATGAAAAAGAAAAACCTATTTATCACGAAATTTGCAGTTGTTGCTCTAGCAGTAGGGGTATTGTCTCCGTCAATTAGTATAACTAATGCCACTCCAACTGTATCTGGAGAAGAAGTATATACGCTAAGTGTCTCTATTTTCAATACAGCAGAGGCAAGAAAAAGAGCAAGAGCAAAAACTGGAAATCGAAGTAGAAGTAGAAACAAAAATCGCAATGTTAATCGAAACCGTAATGTAAATCGTAATGTAAATGTAAATCATGGTGGTGGTCGTTATTATGGTGGAGGAAGTTACAACAATAATAATGGCGCGGCTCTTGTGGCAGGTATGATCGTTGGTGGCGCTATCGCCTCATCAAGCTCATCGAACTAATCTTACTGACAATTTAGTAACATTTTAAAACACAAATTATAAAAAAAAGGAACTTTATTATGAGATCACCACAAAAATTTCTACTTGCTACAGGTCTAGGGTTACTCCTTAGTACTTCAACACTCTCAGCAGATACAATGAGCCCAAAAGATATCGCTAAAAAAGTATATGATGCTCTTGATAACCATCAAAGCTATGCCTTTAATGCAACCATTGTCAATCATTCAGATGAAGGGGAAAATACACATAACGTTTCAGTAAAGATTAATCGTCCTAACCAATTACGTGTTGATATTATAGGGGATATTAGAAATAGAACTAATTACCTGAATAATGGTCTATACACTATCTACGACCATGACAAAAACTTTTATTTACATATTGATACACCCAAAAGTATTGAGGACACACTAGATGCGATCTTTGATACATTTGAGATCAAATCACCATTGGCACAGCTGATTTATACCAATATGGGAGAGCGTATTAAATTTGATAATAGTAAAAATTTTGGTATCGTTGACCTCAACGGTGTAGAGTGTCACTACATAGCATTTTCTGATAAAACAAAAGATGTGCATGTTTGGGTAACAACAGGGGAAACACCTCTGGTTAAACACTATAGAATAGTAGATAAAACAAGCAAAAACAATGCCTATAGATCAACAACTATCTATTGGAAAAATGCTAAAACAATTTCGCCAAGTGACTTTACATTCGCCGCACCAAAGAATGCCAAAGAAGTTTTTATAGACTAATTTCAGGTTTTTAAAGAGGAGAGATTACACTCTTTCCTCAAGTTCAATTTAAATATGCTTCAACTTTAGCTTCAATTTTCTTTGATTATTATCAACTCATCACTATTTCGCTATAATCCATTTATGAAAAAAATACTTTTAATATCTATACTATCAACAACATACATATTTTCTAATATCAATGTTGTGGTCAGTATTTTGCCTCAACATACTTTTGTAAAAGCTATTGGTGGTGACAAGGTAGATATAGCACTTATGGTAAAGCCTGGTAACTCACCGCATACCTATGAACCAAAGCCTTCACAGATGATAGAAATAGCTAAAGCAGACCTCTATTTTGCAATAGATGTAGAGTTTGAGAATGTTTGGCTGCCTAAATTTAAAAACTTAAACTCTAACATGCAAGTCATTGATCTTGCAGATAACATTATAAAAATACAAATACAAAAATCCCATGCTGATATAGCACATCATGATACACAAGATCATGAAGGTGATGACCCACACATCTGGACTGCGCCTACCAATGTAAAGATCATTGCACAGAACATTTATGAGGCTTTAGTAAAAAACGATCTAAAAAATAGTGCTTACTATAAAAGAAACCTCGAGATATTTTTAGCTTCTATTGCCAAAACTGATAAACAGATCTCACAAATACTTTCTACACTCCCAGTATCTCGTAGATTTATGGTCTTTCACCCTTCTTGGGGTTACTTCGCCAAAGATTATAATCTAGAACAGGTCCCTGTAGAAATAGAAGGTAAAGCGCCTAAACCTAAAGAGCTTATACATTTACTTAAAGAAGCAAAAGAAGAGAAGGTCAATGCCATATTCACACAACCGGAGTTTCCAGATACCGTAGCAAAAATAATCGCCAAAGAGTTACAGATACCTGTAGTTAAAGTAAGCCCTCTCTCATCTAACTGGTCTCAAACCCTTCTTAAGATTGCAAACACTATTGCGGGAAACAATTAATATGTCTGTCATTAAGATCAAAGATCTTTCATTTGCTTATGATAAGCAAATGATCTTGGAAGATATAAGCCTCAGCGTTGAAGAGAAAGACTTTCTGGCTATCATAGGACCAAATGGCGGTGGTAAATCTACCCTGCTCAAACTCATCCTGGGCATTAACCCTCTTAAGATCGGTAGTATTTCTATACTAGGTAAAAAACCTTCACAAAGCTTTACTCAAATAGGTTATGTCCCACAAAATACCAATATCAATACCGATTTTCCTATAAAAGTCATTGAAGTGGTTATGATGGGACATGTGGAAGGCAAACGCCCTCTTTTTGGTTATGGAAAACATGAAATTCAATGTGCCATGGGAGCATTAGAACAAGTTAGTATGGCAAACTTTGCACAGACAAAAATAGGCTCACTTTCAGGCGGACAAAGACAACGTATAATGATCGCCCGTGCCTTATGTGCCCATCCCCAAGTGCTCATACTTGATGAACCCACCTCCAGCATAGATATTAAAGGTCAAAGAGAGATATATGACCTGCTTAAAGTGCTTAATAAAACCATCACTATCATAGTCGTAAGCCATGATATTTCTGTTATTTTGGAATATGCCAACAAAGCTGCTCACGTTAATAAGAATCTATCTTACCATGACATCTCAGACAAACGTTCTACTTTCCACAAACATGGAAGTGATGAACACTTCTGTGAGATAGAACTTTTACAGATGCTAGGAAGTGATAATTGCAGCACTTGTGAAGATGAGAAACCAAAATGGAGTCTAAAACTATGATAGAGGCATTACAGTTTGAATTTATGCAAAATGCCTTACTTGCAGGTTTCCTTGTCTCTTTTGCAGCAGGTATCATTGGGTCGCTCATCGTGGTAAACCGTATGGTTTTTTTAGCAGGAGGTATTGCACATACTTCTTATGGTGGTATCGGTTTAGCGGTCTATTTAGGTTTACCTATATTTTTGGGTGCATCTATATTTGCAGTTGCAGCAGCCATACTCATAGCAGTACTCACACTTAAAAAACGTCACCGCATGGATACCTTCATAGGACTGATCTGGGCAGTAGGTATGGCCATAGGAGTGATCTTTGTAGACTTAACACCTGGCTATAACGTAGATCTCATGAGCTACCTTTTTGGCTCCATACTTGCAGTAAGCAGCGAAGATCTATACTTTATGGGTGCCCTGCTTTCTCTCATACTTTTAGTCGTAACATTTTGGTACAGAGATATTTTGGCAGTCTCTTATGATTCTGAGTATGCCAACTTACGTGGTGTAAATGTAAAATTCTTTTACACTCTTATACTCATACTATCTGCACTGACTGTAGTCATTGCCATCAAAGTGGTAGGACTCATTTTAGTCATTGCCATGCTTACTATACCAGTCTATATTGCAGAGAAACTTTCAAACTCTCTTTTCTCTATGATGTTTCTTTCTGGGTTTATTGCCACGCTCTTTACACTTGTAGGACTATGGATGTCATATACGTATAACCTTACTTCAGGCGCCTCTATTATTATTGTTTCGGCACTTTCTTTAGGAATATTTTTACTACTAGAGAAAAAAAATACACTATAAAAAGAACATTTTTACTAGTAATTAACCTATCCATTACAATGTTATAAAAACCCTTAGATAGAAAACATATACCCAGTAGTATCCGGAGGCTCTACTTTAGTCTCTTCCATATACTTCTCAGTATCAACTGAAGACATCGGCATAGCATAATAATATCCTTGAATATTTTTACAGTCATTAGCCAATAAAAACTCTTTTTGAACCTTTGTCTCAACACCTTCAGCTAAAACAACAAGATTAAGACTCTTGGCTAGAGCAATAATTGCTTTGACAATGGCAATATCTTCATCATTATTTGGGATATCTCTTATAAATGATTGATCTATCTTGAGCTTAGTAATAGGAAAACGCTTGAGGTATGACAGAGAAGAATATCCCGTTCCAAAATCATCTATTGCGATCCTAATGCCAAGTTCACTTATCTGATTGAGTTTAACAATTGCCTCTTCAGGTTTTTTCATGACCTGTCCTTCTGTGATTTCAAGTTCCAGCCATTCCGGTTTAAAATCAGTACTCTGCATAGTATTCTCAAGAACTTCAATAAAATTTTTAGATTCCAACTGTTGCATAGTAAGGTTCAATGCAAGTACACCGGGTTCTAAACCTTCTTTATGCCATAAACTAACCTGTTCCATTGCTATATTCATTACAATATTATCGATCTCAGAGATCATGCCTGTCTCTCTTGCGAGTTCCAAAAATTCTATAGGTGATAACAATCCCATGGTAGGGTGTTGCCATCGCACAAGGGCTTCCATACCTACTACCTTTCCTATAGATGCATCGACTTGTGTTTGAAAATACACAACAAATTCATCATTATTAATAGCCTCACGTAAACTCGCTTGCATAGCAACCCGTTTAAATGCAAATTCTGTCATCTCAGATGAATAAAACTGAAAATTATTTCGCCCTTCTTCTTTTGCTTTGTACATTGCAGTATCTGAATATTTTAAAAGATTCTCTACAGTATCTCCATCTTGAGGATAGTGACTGATACCTATACTTCCTGATACATAAAGATTACGACCATCAACTTCAAAAGGTTCAACTAATATCTTAAGGATCTTTTTTGCCAAAAAAGAAGAATCATCAATATCTTTAATATCTTCCATTATAATAGTAAACTCATCCCCTCCTACACGAGCAAGGGTATCAGATTGTCGTATATTTTCTTGAAGACGATTTGTTACCATTTGAAGAAACTTATCACCAGTCGCATGCCCTAAAGAATCATTGATCTGTTTAAAATGATCCAAGTCAATAAAAAGAAGTGCAAGATTCATTTTATGTCTCTTGGCTTTTTTAAGACCTTGCTCTAAACGATCATTAAAAAGAACACGGTTGGGTAGTTCTGTCAAAGCATCATGGTGCGCCTGATGATCTAAAATATCTTTTTGTTCGAGTAGTTTTTGTTCTGCTCTTTTCTTATCCGAAATATCTCTCCAAATGACATGCATAACATCATGATTATGTAAATTGATTGGGGTTAAAGTAACATCTACCCAAAAATCTTCATTATTTGCTCTGGTACATATCCATTCAAAATTATGAAAACCTTTTTTTATCGCTACTTTTATTATATCCGTCAATTTTTCATATGATCCTCGCCCATCTCCGTGAAACTTGTGACAGAACTTCAATGGATGCATATTCAGTACTTCATCTTTTGTATTAAGCTGTAACATCTCAACGACCTTCTGATTACATTGAACAAACTTATTATTTTCCATAATCAACACACCGTCTGGTGATTTTTCAAACAGAGTTTCAAAGGTATCGTACTCTTTTTCGAGTTCTGCTACATACTCTTTACTTCTCTCTTTTTCCAGAAAAACTT
>QMKT01000022.1 GCA_003646505.1 Campylobacterota bacterium | reverse complement strand
GCAGAGCGTTACTTCTCTCCCTTCAAAAGGAAGTAAAACAAAAGATAAAATACTAAAACATGCCCTAAAACTCTTTTCGAGTAAAGGATACAAGGCAACCACGGTCAGAGACATCTCTGGGTCTATAGGAATCAAACAAAGTGCACTCTATAATCACTTTAAAAACAAAGATGAGATACTTGAAACACTGATAAGTAATCTCACCTCTTCTGCTATAGTGACTTTATTTGAGGGTAAAGAGGCTCAGGGGCTCCATAAGCAGGGAAAGGCTTTGTTGATGTCCATTGGTACTACATTTAAGCTCATAGGCTTTGACAAGGAAAATGAGGCCCTTTTTAAACTGTTGATGCAAGAGATCTATAGAAATGAGTCCATAAGAGAAATATACAATGATCATTTTTACCAGCAGAACGTCAAGAAGCTCTCTGGACTCTTCTTTGGAATGATGCAGGACGAGATGATCGAGTCCTCAGACCCCCTTTTACTTGCTAATGAGTTTTTTTCACCCCTATTTTTCTATCAAATGCAACTTTCTTTGCTAAAATTAGATAAAAAATCGACCTCTTCAGTTGTTTCGATGTTTGAAAAACATGTTGATTTCTTTTGGGAAAATATTAAAATTGAGAAACAAACATCCCTATTTTAGGGTAAATACTAAAAAATATTAATATTTATGACTATTTTAAAATTAAAAAATATGGAGAAATGATGGAAAATAAAAATGACCTATTTGCCCACAAGTCAAAGTCTTGGGACATGAACTCAAAACGCGTACAAAATGCCAAAGGCATAGCAGACTTAATAGTAAATAATATAAAGTTAAATAAGTCCATGGAGCTTATGGATCTTGGTGCAGGCACAGGACTTTTGAGCTATTTTGTTGCCCCCTATATAAGTAAAATTGTTGCGGTAGATAACTCCCCTTCTATGCTATTAGAGTTTGAGAATAAATGTGATGAGTTCTCTTGTGAAACAGAAGTCATAGAAAAAGACTTAAGTACCGATACACTCGATAGAAAATTTGATGGTGTCATATCTTCAATGACGATCCATCATTTAGAAGACATCCCTCTTCTTTTATCTAAACTCTACAATATGCTTAATAAAGATGGTTTTATAGCTTTAGCTGATCTCGATAGTGAAGATGGGAACTTCCATAGTGATAATACAGGGGTTTTTCATTATGGATTTGATCGTAAGAAGCTTGCACTGTATGCTGAAGAAGCCGGGTTTAAAGATGTGAGTTTCTCTTTAGCCAGTACCATCAACAAACCACATGCTCAATTTACCGTTTTTTTAATGACGGCGGTGAAATGATGAAGTATCTATGGTTAGCCATATTTTTTGTTGTGCTTGTGTGGTCAGCTATCGATCCTAAAGACCAATTTACCTGGTTTCTTGAAGTTGCTCCTGCACTCATAGGTTTTATACTTGTGGTATTAACTTATAAAAAGTTCCCACTCACACCTCTGCTTTATACGCTTATCTTAATACATATGATCATTTTAATGGTTGGCGGACACTATACCTATGCTGAAGTACCCTTATTTGACATGGTCAAAGAAGCTTTAGATCAAACACGAAACAATTATGACAAAGTAGGACATTTTGCACAAGGCTTCATTCCGGCCATTTTGGCTAGAGAAATTTTAATACGTAAACATATTGTAGAAGCTTCAAAAGCATGGTTAAATTATATTGTGCTGAGTATTGTATTGGCATTTTCTGCATTTTATGAATTGATAGAATGGTGGGTTGCACTTGCAACAGGAGAAGATGCTGAAGCATTTTTAGGAACACAAGGGTATGTTTGGGATACGCAATCGGACATGATGTATGCACTTATAGGCGGGATAGTAGCACTGTTACTACTTTCCAGATATCACGACAAACAGCTTAAAGTGTAGGAGAATATAAAAGCCTCCTCACTTTATTATGACTTCACACTTCTATTTTATAATTCCTACAATCATAAAGTATACTAAGATGAAAAGAACATCACTTTATGGTCAGCTCATTTCTATCTTTAATACAGAAACAAAACTTGAATCCTTTTTTAATTCTTGTAGAAATAAATGTATAGTTATATTTGTAGTATAATAAGTAGAGTTCATAAAGGAGATAAAATGTTTAAAATCAAAATTTATACTGTGATTTATCTAAGTATACTGGTACCAGTGCTTTTATCAGCTGCCGCATTAAATAAATATACTGCCCCTATACAATCCGTATCTAGTACACAATCTAAGAAAACTGTGAATGAAAGTGTATATGTTGATTTTCAACAACAGGTTCATGACTATTCACCTAAGAAGAAAGAAAAAATGAAAACGTATTACCGTAAGAAATTGAAAGATGCTATAAGAATAAAAAATCTGGATGCAGCAACACATTATGAACGATTACTGGGGATTCTAAATTAAAAAGAAGGAGATAATTATGAAAACTATTTTACGAAAAATTCTCTTGATTATAATGCTTATTGTTTTATCATTAGGTACTGTATATGCTTCTATAGAGAACAATACAAGTACCATTGAACAAATATCGACAAATGATGACCTAAGTATGATTGAAGATGCATTTGATTTTAAACAGGTTGCAAAACAGGAATTGCAACCTGACAATAGTATACAGTTGGCGGTAATTCAAAACGCATATCACTATGTTGTGATCATTGCGGTATTGTATGTCTTTTCATTGATCATCATTACAATCCTAATAATAAATACACCTAAACATCAGGCAAGAGATATTGTGACCACAATCGGCTTGGTGACTGTCATATTTGGTGCAATATTACTTGCCATGGTTGTAGATACAGATCAAGCATTGACGGCACCAATGGGAATTTTGGGTGCTATAGCTGGATATCTATTTGGTTCGGCACAGAGAAAAGAAGATTCAAAAGATAAAACGAAAGAGTAGCCATATGATCTATATAGAACGTATACAGGCTGCACAGGTCAATTGTATATGGATCAAATACGGGAAAGGCAGAAAAAATGGCAAGAGTAAATTATACTAAGACTTTGACAGAGGAATATACAAGACTCTATAAAACCTGTACAGCAACAGAAAGCCAGTTTGCTACCATCGACAAACTAGTGGGTCAACTCCTAAAAAATCGTTCCCGCTATGAAAATGTTGCTGATCATTTAGGCATTCCCTGGTATTTCATTGCAGCCATCCACAACATGGAAAGCAGTCAGAACTTTTCTAAACATCTACATAATGGGGATCCTTTAAGTGCAAGAACCAAACATGTTCCTGCGAATAGACCAAAAAAAGGTAATCCTCCTTTTAGCTGGGAAGAGAGTGCTGTAGATGCACTCAAACTTAGAAAATTGCACAACATTAAAGAGTGGTCACTGCCCCGTCTACTTTATGAATTGGAAGGTTATAACGGCTGGGGATACCGTCTCTACCATTCACATGTCCTTTCACCCTATCTTTGGTCTTTTTCCAATCATTACAAAAGTGGTAAATATATAGCGGACGGCACCTGGTCAGATACTGCAAGATCTCGTCAATGCGGGGCAGTGATTCTGATAAAACGTCTAGAAGAACAAGGTAAAATTACACTATCAAGTATACAAAATCCGATATTTTTATATAGCACAAAGGAGGAAGCAGAAGCCGATAAACTTCAGCAATTTCTCAATCTCTTCGATGGTATTGCCTTGAGAGTAGATGGACAGCCTGGTGAAAGCACCTCTTCTGCTGTCAAAAAACTCTTTGGCTCTTATTTGAAAGGGGATCCAAGAAATGACTAAATATATTTTGGCTCTGACTCTAATCATTTCTGCCTTTTTGACTGTGGGTTGTCAGGAAAAACTACAGTCTGGAAAGCGAACAACACATCCAACACAGGCAGTTGAGCCAATACCCACTGTTCCAGTAAAAATACCAGAGCCGACAGTACCTACAAAACCAGTACAACCGATCAGTGAGACAAAACCAACCGTAAATACAGAACAGGAAAAAATGCTTTCTTTTATCAAAAAAGAGGGTATATTGAAAGTCAAAATGGGGGAAAAAGTATGCCTGCTGGCAGATGATGCCATTGATTATGAGACCTTTGTCTCCCCAAATAGCACTATGATAGCTCTTGAAACACTACTGATGTCAAATCTGCAGACCGTCAGAATTTACAAAAAAGATGCAGAGGGCTGTTTCAAGCCTCTGCAAAATAAACTTTCTACAAAACTATGGCACGATCTTTCAGAACAAGAAGGGTTTAATCTAGAGGATGTGAGTCACCCTCGCATGAAATTCCTGAAATGGATTGATAATGAACAGGTACAGATAGAGCTATCCGGTGAGATTGAAAACAAAGCGATCGATACAAATGTCAGCGCTGATCTGAAACTGTTAATATAAGAAGGTATCGTATTCTCTTTTAACTATTTGAATCAGCTGTCGACTGTGCAATCCTAAGGATCACAAACTCTGCAGGTTTTATAGGGGCAAGACCAATTATAACTATCAGTCTACCATTATCAATATCGTCTTGTGTCATAGTAGAACGATCACATTTTACAAAAAAAGCCTCTTTAGGACTTGCACCCACCAGAGCACCACTTTTCCAAATACCAAAGAGGAAACTGGAAATACTCTGTACTATTTTTACCCACAAACCTTCGTTATTAGGCTCAAAAACTGCCCATTGTGTTGATTTATCAATAGACTCTTCAATGAAGAGAAAAAGACGACGTACATTAATATATATCCATTCTGAACCTCTTGGTGCAATGGTTCTTGCACCCCAGATACGAATACCCCTTCCTGGAAATGCTCTGATACAATTAATATTTTTAGGGTTTAATATGTCCTGATCTGCTTTTGTAATGGTTCGTTCAAGTTCTAAAGCACCTCTTACTACTTCATTAGCAGGTGCTTTATGTACACCTCTTTCCGTATCACTTCTAGCATAGATACCAGCCATGGCACCACTTGGAGGGATGAGCATGTTTTCAAAAACTACTTTTCCTTCAGTATTTTTCTGCTCTACGGCAATTTTTATCCAAGGGTAATATAGTGCTCCTATACCTTTATCAGAAACTAAACCATCTTTTCGTGTTTGAATGGCATCTAAACTTTCACCTTTTTTTGAATCAAAAATACAGAATCTATCACCCATTGTTTCGCAATGCGTTATCATTGCTTGATGCACCGTATCGTCTTCTATACCAGGAATACACAATATATTTATTTCATCCACCTCTTCAAAGGCTTGTAATCCTGTACTATTATTATTTGCATCCACCGTTCCTACTATATCACTTGTAGAATTACTTTTTGTACTAATCACATAACAACGTTTGCCTCCATTGGCAAAAAAACTATATACAGCAGGAGCCAAATAGTTATCCTTTGTATATATTCCATATTTTAAAACATAGTCATCCCTACTTGAAATAAAAGTAGGTTTGTCTAAATATTTAAAATACAAAACGACCTCTTTTGCATCTTCATATATCTTTTGTACTATTAAGAAATCATCCTGTGCAGTCTTTTTCTCTGTTTCATTTGTGATATTCTCTACAGTTTCCTCAACCACATCAACCAATGAGGATATTTCGCCAACTGCTTTGATCATGTCGACATTTTTATTATTTGTTTCAAAACCATTTGCTTCTGTTAATTTGTCCCTAAGAGCTTTTAAACTATCCTTCAGAGCAGCATTACTTGGTATAGTATTTGCCTTTGGTAATATTTCTATCAAGCCAGAAACCCCAACAAATCCAACCGTACTGGTCGATACACCTTCTATAGGCTTCGTACCCATCGGTAATTCTTCTATATATACTCCGGGGGAAAGATATTCAGCCATAACACACCTCCTATGGTAGTTTTTCGTTAAAGAAACTATAACGTACTATTTATTTTTGTAGCAGTCAAAAACACATACTGCTTTCCCGTGATCGTCACTCTATATTTCTTTTGTTGCAAATATTTTTTACAAAAAATGACATCATTATAGAGTAAAGACATCTCTGACATAGCATAGTTTGGTGCTTTGGCTCCATAGATCATCTCACCCCCTATCCATCTTGAATTTGGAAATCCTAAAATAATAGCTGAATCTTTTTCCAGATAATTTTGTACCAATGACATAAAAAAAGGTTTAAAATTGATACTGGGACTTTGCAGTGTTCCTATACTGATAAGCAAGTCAAACTTTCCTAGATCTAAATCTTCCAAAGCATTGATGTCATACTCATAGAGTATTACATTTTTTTCTTTAAACAACGTGTTAGCATAGTCTATAGCTGACTTTGAATGGTCAATACCTACAAAGTCCATATTTTTATACTTATTCATATCTAATGAATTTTTAATCACAAAAAATTCATCACCGGTATTGATGCCAAGATTTAAAACACGGGTTCGTTCAGACAATTTGACATTTTTGAGTGCTTGTGTGTAGTAGTAAAGAAAAGCCGGTTCTTCCATTTTATGTATAGCTGAGAAGTGTGAGCCTACTCCATATTTTTCTTCTTTGGGACTTTCCGTATCGAGATGAAAAGAGTTTTGTGTTTCCAGTTTCTCAAATCTCAGTGTAACAAGCGGATACTCCCATTCTTTGGGTGTTAACATTTGACACATGAGTAACTCAGCAAGATCTGTCCATGCTTTGTACCCTCTCTGTATATAGGTTTTATCTTCTATCACTATCGTATGACCTGCATATCCATTTCCCAAATCAGGGTCAAGGATATTAAAGGTGAGCAAAGACTCTGTTTTAAGTTTATTTTGAAGTATAGGAAATATCTCTTGCATAGTATGATGCGTAAATATCATTGAGTACCTTTAGGTTTCAGTGACACTATTTTAACACAGATGTTTAGAATGATAGATTTTGATATATCCTTCCTAGTGTTATAAAAGGGAAAAAGCATGTCAAATAAAAGGGGAGACAACATTGTTTTCATATTAGGAAGGATTACTGATATACTAACTACTTAGTATTAACTAAGTGTTAATTCATAAGCTTATTGACTATTTTCAACTTAAACGTTGTATGCGTATTTTATAATCTCGGTTAGATTAATATAAGGAACTACACTTATGCGCCAGTTATCTATATACTCGAAATCGTGTACCCCTCCTTCACTCATCGCTATGATATATTGGTATAGGTGAATATGTCTCAGTCTTATCAACTCATCGTCATAGGTTCGGGTGCGGCGGGGATGATGTCTGCTATCACGGCAGCACGAAATGGTAAGTCTGTACTGCTTTTAGAAAAACTTTCCAAAATAGGTGCGAAACTCAAAGCCACTGGTGGCGGACGCTGCAACCTTACCAATACACTTTCAAATGAAGATTTTATGGCACGTTTTGGTCGTGACGGACGTTTTATGACCCCTGCTCTTGAGGCGTTAGATCACAAAGCACTCATGACATTTTTTAAAGAACTCGGTGTGGAGAGTCATGCACCTGACGGCTACCGTGTTTTCCCTGTGACACACAGCTCCTCTACCATCATTAATGCGATGGAACACGAAATGCAACACTTAGGAGTCAAAGTACTCTGTTCTCAAAAAGTAATAACTTTAGAACATGATGGCATTAAAGTGACCGGGGTACATACGCAGACCGATACTTTTCATGGAGATGCAGTGGTCATCGCATCTGGAGGAATGGGTTACCCAGTACTTGGTGCTGAAGGTGATGGTTATCCCATGGCAGAGTCTGTAGGACACAAAGTAACTGACCTTTACCCTGCCATGATGCCACTTAAAGTCAAAGAAAAATGGGTAGAGAATTGTAGGGCAGATACCATAGCAAAGGTCGCTATGCACGTTGATATTAAAAAGTATAAAAAACTTAACGCCAAGGGAGATCTTATCTTTACCAAGGGTGGTATACGCGGACCGGTGGTATTGGATTTCTCCCGAGAGATCACTCCTCTTTTATCTAAGTTTGATGAAGTGCCTGTAATGGCAAACCTTACTAAAGGATTGAATGAAGAGCAAATACGTGAACACTTTAAGAAAGAACAAACCAAAGATCCACATCGTAATATACTAGAGTTACTACAAACCATCCTTCCTAAATCAGTCAGTCTGGAACTTTGCAAATTAGCAGAAGTTGACCCTACTCTCACTTTTCGGAAACAAGTGGGTGTGGCAAGAGACAAACTCATTAAACTCCTTGCATGGACACCTCTTACCATAAATGGGCATGATGGCTTTAAAATGGCGATGATCACACGTGGAGGTATACATCTTAAAGAGATAGACCCTTACACTATGCAGAGTAAAAAATTAAACGGGCTTTATTTTTGTGGTGAAGTGATGAATCTTGATGGTCCTTGCGGTGGTTATAACCTGCAATGGTCGTTTGCCAGTGGATATTTGGCTGGAATGTTGGGCTGATTTATTTTATATGGGCACCTCCAATAACCCATATGTTTGTCTTATAGTAAACATAAGTAGGAGTAGACTATAATTACCTCATAAATTAAAAATATACCTTCAGATAGGTTTTAAAAGAAAAGAAGAAAATATGTATAAAAAAATTAACACATTAATGAGAGTATTGGCAGCTGCAAGTATAGGTGTAGCTGGGCTTAGTACCGCTGCATTGAGTGAAGAAGATCATCATGGTCATGAAGGACATGAGTGGGAACTTGGTATCTCTGCAGGGTATGCGAACCTTAAAACAGAAGAGGAAGAAGGTGTCAATCTGCATTTGCATCTTTTGAAAAGTTTAGGTGATGAAGGTTTTATGAAATACTTTTCTGCAGGATTTGGTGCAGAGATGATAAGGACTGATGAAACACATTATGGTGCTATGGTGACACTTGCATACCACCCTGTGGAAGATCTGACACTTTCTGTATCTCCAGGTTATGAATGGGAAAAACATGAAGATTCATGGGAATCTCATTTCGCAATGCACTATGAAGCATCATATAGTTTTGATATTTCAGAATCGTACCATATTGGTCCAGTCATTGGATACTCTAAGACAAGTGAAGCTGAACATTATACAGTGGGTATCCATATATTCCTCTTTAGCAAAGCCTACTACACTAACCTTTTCTAATTTCAGGGAAAGGGTAGTTCCTCTTATAGAAAAAACATAGAACATTTTCATACTCTTACTATAGAAAAATTATTTTTGATATAATAGCTGATCATTTATAGACATTTTAATAGGATCGCTTATATGAAAAATAAAATTCTCCTACCTCTCATCCTTTCACTCTCTTTAGTGCTCTTAAATTCATGTGGTTCAGATGGTTCAAACACTGACACTGATGGTAGTGATCAAACATTTACTCTAAATGAAAAAGAATTTTTGCATAATTTATTTCTAACGGAGTATCTCTGGTATGATCAAGTAGCATCCAATGTAGACTATGAGACATTCACAACACCTCAAGTTATGATAAACGAACTAAAAATAAACCCACCTGATCTCTGGAGTTTCACCATGACTGCGCAAGAGTATGAAGACTTTGCCAACCAAAAAACCACTGGATTTGGGTTTGGATATGACAGTGCAAATTTTACTCTCTTTCTTGTGCGTATTGACTCTCCTGCTTATGGAAAACTTTTTCGCGGAGATAAGATATTGGAGGTCAATGGTGTACTTGCAACCCCCATGCTCATCAGTGCAGCCAGCCAAAATGTTAATGTGCAAACTACCTTTACTGTCTTAAGAGGTTCAAATGAACTAGATGTATCTCTTACTTCCTCTGCCTATACTTTTAAAGTCTCGTTGGGAAATATCATCTTACAAAATTCCAAAAAAATAGGATACCTTCGTTATGACTCTTTTACAGAAAGTTCAGTCGCTGAGTTTGAAAATATCTTCACAACCTTTAAAACAGAAAATATAGATGAACTCGTCATAGACTTACGTTATAACGGTGGTGGTTCAGTAGCAGCAACCTCTCTACTCATCGATAATATAAGCAATAGCCATCCTGCAGAGCGGCAACTTTATCTTGACTGGAATGCAAACTATCAACAAAACAACAGTACCTACAGTTTTGAAGACCTCGATATGCAAGATGGCAATGAACTCAACATGCAGCGGGTTTTCTTTCTTGTAACTAAAAGTTCTGCTTCAGCAAGTGAAGCCATTATCTCTTCCCTTATCCCCTATCTCGGTCTATCAAATGTTATTACTGTCGGAGAAGATACCCATGGAAAGCCTGTAGGTATGACTGGACGTACTTATAATAACAACTATTATTTCCTTATCAATTTCATGGTAAGAAATAATGACAATCAATCGACAAATTTTAATGGTATATCTGTTACCTGCCCAGCAGAAGATGACCTGACACATCTTATGGGCGATGTAAACGAAACTATGCTTCAAACAGCACTCTATTATATAGAAAACGGTACTTGTCTTTAAGAGAATAGATTAAGAACTTTGGGAGTATAATACTCCCATGAAAAACCTCAAAAATGCCCTTCTTCTCAAACAACTCTATCAGTTAAAGCAGTTAGGATATAAATATACATCTGTCACCCCTTTTCAAGAAGAGGAACCTGATCTTACACTCCCAAATACACTCGAATCTCTAAAAAAACAAGCAATCGAGTGTCACCTTTGTGACTTGAGTAAGAGTAGACAAAAAGTAGTCTTTGGTGAAGGTGCAGTGAATGCAGACCTGATGTTTTTAGGTGATATGCCAAATAACAGTGATGATAGTTCCGGAAAAGTGTTCACAGGACGCTCCGGTGATACACTTACCAAGATGATCGAGAATGTACTTGGAGTGTCACGTTCAGATGTCTATATTACCAACATTCTTAAATGTCGGGCACATGATACACTTAACCCATCTCCTGCACATGCCCATACCTGTCATCCTTACCTGCTTAAGCAAATAGAACTCATAAAACCTAAGATCATCATTGCGTTGGGTGAAACAGCATATCATTATCTCACAGGCGATAACAGTGATATAAGTAACGTACGCGGTACCTTGCACAAACAAGATGGTTATACTATTGTTCCTACTTACCACCCGAATTATTTACTGAGAAACCCAAGTGCAAAAAAATATGTGTTTGACGATTTAAAAAATATAAAAGAGTTGATGTAGACAGAAGAAGAAAAGCCTAAGCTTCTCTTGCTTTTGTAATGATCTGCTCAACGATAGACGGATCCTCAAGTGTTGAAATGTCTTGGGTGATCTCTTCCCCTTTAGCGATAGAACGTAAGATCCTTCTCATGATCTTACCTGAACGTGTTTTAGGAAGTCCGGGTACTTCGATGATATGATCTGCTTTTGCAATGTTCCCGATCTCTGAAGAAAGCAAGGCATTGATATGGTTTTTAATATCTGCATTGATATGTCCGTCTTTAAGCACGATATAGATAAAGATAGACTCTCCTTTTATCTCATGAGGACGTGCTACTACAGCCACTTCTGTTACAGAATCATCTTTAGCTACTGCTGCTTCTATCTCAGCAGTTCCCATACGGTGACCAGAAACATTGATCACATCATCCACACGTCCAACAATAGTTATATAGCCATCTTCATCAACTCTTGCACCATCACCTGTAAAGTAGACCGGTTGACCATCTTTTGCTACATCACCAAAATAGGCTGATGCATAACGATCAGGATCACCCCAAATATTTCTTATCATAGCTGGCCAAGGTTTAGTGATACAAAGTAATCCACCCTCACCTACTTCTTTCGTCTCACCATCAATGTTAAGAACCTCTGCCATAATACCAGGAAGTGCCAATGTTGCACATCCCGCTTTAATAGGCGTAGCCCCTGGAAGTGGGCTTATCATATGCCCACCTGTCTCTGTCTGCCAATATGTATCCACAATGGCACACTTAGAATTACCTACTGTTTCATAATACCATTTCCAAGCAGGAGGATCGATAGGTTCACCAACTGTTCCCAACACTTTTAATGAAGAAAGATCATATTTCTTAGGCTCATCTTCACCCATCTTATGAAGTACACGGATCGCTGTTGGTGCTGTATAGAACTGAGTAATTTTATGGTCTTGTACCATTTTCCATGCGCGTCCTGCATCAGGATATGTAGGAACACCTTCAAACATGAGTGTTGTTGTTCCTGCAGCAAGCGGTCCATATACGATGTATGTATGTCCCGTTATCCAGCCAATATCAGCGGTACACCAGAAAACATCATCACATTTCACATCAAATACCCATTCCATAGTCATCTGTGCCCAAAGAATGTAACCAGCACTCCCGTGCTGAACTCCTTTAGGTTTTCCTGTACTTCCAGAAGTATAAAGTAGGAAAAGTGGATCTTCAGAGTCCATCAGTTCAAAAGGACACTCTGCATGCTGAGATGTGATCAATTCATTGTAATTATGGTCTCTTCCTTCTACCCACTCTATAGGTTCATTATTTCTCTTTACCACAAGTACGGCTTCAACGCTCTTTCCGCCTTGGGTCAGTGCTTCATCAACCACCTGTTTGAGCATATAGGGTTTACCTTTTCTATAGGCACCATCAGCAGTGATCACGATCTTAGCTTCAGCATCTTCAATACGATCTTTTAATGCTTCTGAAGAGAACCCACCAAATACAATAGAGTGAATCGCTCCTATACGTGCACAGGCAAGCATTGCATAAGCCGATTCCGGGATCATCGGCATATAGAGAACAACTCTGTCACCTTTTTGTACATTGAACTCATGCTTAAGCAGGTTTGCCATTCTGTTGACATGAAGAGAAAGCTGCGCATAGCTGATACGCTCGACATCTCCTCTATCACCCTCAAACAAAATAGCCGTTTTATGTGCTTTGTCTGCCAAGTGTCTATCGATACACTGGTTGGATACATTGAGTTTACCATTGGTGAACCACTCATAAAAAGGAGCATTACTTTCATCCAGTACTTTTTCATAAGGTGCCAACCAGTCTATTTTCTCATCAGCAAATTCTTTCCAGAAACCTTCATAATCTTCTATAGCCTTGTTTTGCAACTTCCAATACATATCCATATTTTTAATTGCAGCTTTTGCAGCAAATTCCGGATTTGGCTGATATAGAATTTTTTGTGTACTCATTTAACACTCCTGTGATAATTATTTATCGCTATTGTAGCATAGAGTAAAGTATTTTAATAAAAAAATGTCATTAAAAGCTTTAATGTTTTAGGAATGTATCTTTCTTATACTACAGATAGCTGATACATGTAAAACAATTATGGTAAAATTCCGACATTAATATATAATGTAAGGAATTAGCTTGTTTAACATTCAAAACTACTCAAAACAAAACATTAAAAATGACATTCTCTCCGGTGCACTTGTTGCAGTTGCACTTGTGCCTGAAGCAATAGCATTTTCATTTATCGCTGGTGTTTCTCCAGTTGTTGGACTTTATGGAGCATTTATAATTGGTCTTATAACTGCGATCATTGGTGGTAAACCAGGTATGATCTCTGGTGCTACTGGGGCTGTGGCTGTGGTATTTGTAGGTTTGGGGCTTTCTGTGAAGAAAATGTATCCTGACTTAGATACTGAAGCACTCTCTATGATGATACTTAACTACATCTTACTGACTTCCATCATCGCGGGACTTATACAAATAGCTATTGGTTTGATGAAGATGGGTAAGTTTATCCGTCTTGTGCCTCAACCTGCCCTCTTTGGATTTGTAAATGGTTTGGCTATCGTTATCGCTATGGCACAACTTCCTTTTCTTGCTCCTAAAAACATGGAACAGTACTCCGGCTGGATAGAGATCATCTCTGCTTCTTTCTCTGAAAACTACATTATGTACATTATCATACTTATCACAATGTCAACGATGCACTTCTTACCAAAAGTAAGTAAAGCTGCACCTGCAGGGCTTGTGGCTATCGTTGTACTGACACTTGTAACTTACTTTATGCACATTGATACAAAAGTAGTTGGTGACCTTGCAGACCTTTCAAATGTTTCTATGCCATCATTTGTTATGCCGGTTGCTGAACTCTTTAATTGGGCTTCTATGGCTATCATCTTGCCTACTGCACTCATTATTGCTCTTGTTGGACTTATAGAGTCTTTACTTACACTTTCAGTACTAGATGAAATGGGTGGAGAACGTGGTTCTGGAAACAAAGAGTGTATCGCTCTTGGTGTAGGAAACTCAACGTCAGGTCTCTTTGGTGGTATGGCAGGATGTGCTATGATCGGTCAGTCAGTTATCAACTTTACTTCTGGTGGTCTTGGTCGTCTTTCATCTTTTACTGCAGCAGTTCTTCTTATCATCTTAGTTGTAAGTTTTTCTGGAGTGATCGCGGTTATTCCTGTGGCTGTTCTTGTTGGTATCATGTTCATGGTGAGCATAGGGACATTTGAGTTCTCTTCACTTAAACGTATCAAGCACATGCCACGTTCAGATGCGTTTGTACTTGTGGTAGTTACTATCATTACCGTACTTGAAGATCTTGCAGTTGCCGTGATAGCAGGTATCATCATCTCAGCCCTTGTGTTTGCCTGGGAACATGCCAAGATCATAGCACGTACAAAAGAAGAAGATGATAAAAAGATATACGAACTTGACGGTCCTCTTTTCTTTGGTTCAGTAACCTCATTTAACGAGCAGTTTGATGTAGAAAATGATCCTTCTGAGGTTATCATAGACTTTAAAAATGCTAGAGTAATGGACTCTTCAGGTGCTGAGGCTATCGATAGCATCACTGATAAGTATAAAAAACTAGGTAAAAAGCTCACACTTCGTCACCTCTCAGAAGACTGTAAAAAAGCATTACACTCTGCAGGTCCTTTCTGTACTTATGAAGAAGATGATCCTACTTATAAAGTAGCTACGAACGTATAACACTACTCTTTCTTCTCGTTCCCATCGTCCCCGATGGGAATGCATATATCAATCTGATACTCTACCAAAACTTTTCAATCTCTATTAATCCAAACAATCCTTCGTAATCTCTGGCAAAACTATATCTCCAATGTGATACTTCATCTATGTATCCACGTTTCACGGGATTATGATGAATGTAGTTAAGTACCGTGTGAGTGATGAAATATAGATTCTACCCATAATTTTAACCTTATTTTTGTACTATAGTTTATATAAATGTGGGAGTGATGAAGTATGTCAAATTATCATAGAATTTTAAACCTGCATATGCATTCCCACGTACAGAGACTGTGCAAAAACACAGTCTCCGCATCTAAAAAATCCTAAAAACTAAGATTTTTTCCAGGGAACAAGCTTTTCCATGATTCTAGCATAAAATTCATCCAAATAGACCCTAAATGAGCGAT
>QMKT01000021.1 GCA_003646505.1 Campylobacterota bacterium | reverse complement strand
TGTTTAAATGAAGCTCTGAACATTTTAAAAATGTCTTTATTTTCACTTTCAAGTCCAGCTAACCACTCTTTGGTAGATGCCCTTGCATGAGGCATTTTTACATCTTTTAGCATCGCAGGACAAGCCTCATCACCTATAACTTGCAGCTTATTCTCTTGGGCAAAGTCTCTGAGCTGTCGCTCTCTCACCTGTATAAGTGGACGTATGAGGTGAAAACCTCTGCTTGTTTTGTAGATGGGTGCCAATGCTCTCATGCTTCCATTGTAAAACATATTCATAAAAAAGCTCTCCACTGTATCATCAAAATGATGCCCCAGTGCTACTTTGTTAAAACCGCCTTCTTCAGCAAAGCTATACAATGCCCCTCTTCTCATACGGGAAAAGTAAGAACAGAAAGAGGAGTTCTCACGTATAGCATCATGAGAAATTTCAAAGATATTAGTGTCATACACCGTATGTTTTATGCCATATTCTTCACAATGTTTCGTCAGAAAATTATAATGTTCATCCGGCATACCGTACTTGATAGTACATGCTTCAAATTCAAACTTAAAAGGTGCATGGCGCTGTACATGTTTGAGTGCATGAACCAGAGCTAGAGAATCTTTTCCTCCACTGAGTCCAACCAGTACTTTATCACCCTCACCTATGAGCTTAAACTCAGCATTGGTCTTACCTATGAGCTTCAGTAATTTTTTGCTGATAGGTATCCCCTTGGAGGCCAAACGTCTTTCTCTATCGGTCAATTGCATCCACCATACTCAAAATAAAATCTGCAGAGATCTTTGCAGAACTCTCTAAAAATGTATCAAAATTAAAACTGGCATCCATATCTGCAGAATCAGAGATCGCACGTAAAATGAAAAATGGGATATCTAAAGATGAACATACCACCGCTACAGATGCGCCTTCCATTTCCAGTGCATGTGCTTTGAAGGTTTCGCTTATCCAGTCTTTTCTTTCCGGATTTGCTACAAATTGGTCACCCGTTGCAATGATACCTTCTACCAATTTTAAGCCTTTTTCTTTAGCCACTTCTTTAGCAATATTTCGCAAAGATACGTCCGTAGGAATACATACTTCCCCCTCAGGCACATAACCATAAGGATGACCAAAGGCTGTAATATCAAGATCATGCTGGCAAAGGCCATCGGCGATAATAAGATCACCAATATTCAACTCTGGAGAGATCGCTCCTGCAACACCGGAAAAAAGCAGTGTATCACAGCCAAATTTCCCTATAAGGCTTGTTGCAGTCAATGTTGCAAATACTTTTCCAATTTTAGAATAGGCTACAACCACTTCTTGACCATTATACGTGCCTTCATAGTAGGTATTGGCTGCATACGATGTCTCTTTAAGATCTTTTAATTTAGAGATAATGGGTTCTATCTCTTCGGGCATCGCACCCATGATCGCTATTTTACGATTTGACATCAACTACCCTAACTTTGCTATCTCTTCAATAGCAGTAGCCAATGATGCCATGTCTGAGACCACAAAGTGCGGTTTTGATGTTGCTTTACGGTTCAACCCCTTCAGTACGCCACCATGTCCAAACTCAACATAACAATCTACGTCATCATCAAAGTTTGCGATAGACTGTTTATACAGTACAGGAGAAACCAACTGCTTAGGCAGTAGATCCAATGCTTCTTCTTTTGTGTTATAGGTTTTAGCCGTTACATTTGAAACCACCGGTGCGATGAACTCATCTTTGAGCATTTCAGTTAATTTAGCTTCCAAAGGTGCTGTTGCTGATCCCAATAATGGACAATGACTTGCCACAGACATATTAAGAAGCATTGCTCTTTTTGCTTTGGCTTCTTTTAAAATAGGTGCCAACACTTCAAGATCTGGCTTGATCCCTGCAATAACGATCTGTCCTGCTGCATTATAATTCACAGGCCATACTTTCAAGCCTGCCTCTCTTTGTGCATCACAGATATCTTCTACTGTCGCATCATCAAGTCCCAATGAAACCAACATACCCACATCTTGACCTGAACATGCTTCAGCCATAAGCCGACCACGTAAGTTTACAAGTTCCACCGCATCAATAGCATCAATAGCACCAACAGAAACCAATGCAGAAAACTCACCTAGAGAGTGCCCCAAAGCATATACTGGTTTCATAGGTATTTCGTTTTCAAATAATTTATGAGCTATAGCAGATACAAGCAAGATAGCCGGTTGTGTATATTCTGTCTTCTCAAGCTTATCATTCTCCTCAAAAAGAAGATTCTCGAAATCGATACCTGTTCTTGCACTTGCATCTGATATCATTTGTTTCGCAATATCAGAATGATTAAAAAAGTCTTGACCCATCCCTACAGCTTGTGATCCCTGTCCTGGAAATAAAAATGCACATTTGATTGACATACGTTATCCTTAAATTTATGATATACCATATTTTACCATTTTAAAATTATGCTATGATGAGAAAAAGGATATATTATGAGTCAAAAATATATTTCAATACATTTATGATTCGGTGTTAGAGAACTCTATCGGTAGTATTGGAACAGGAATATATACAGAAGCCTAAGATTTAATATTTAAATGTTTTCTTATCGCTTCAAGAAGGTTTTGCAGTTCTATATGATATTTTCCCGGATAAATAGGTAACATATCTAACTTGTCATAGACAAAAATAAGGCTGACAATATCTGCAAATCTAAACATACTTTCAGCCCCAATAAGTTTAGAGTGTTTCTCCAGATCAATACAGAAATCTTTTATTTTATTACTTGCTTTTTCATTGACAATTTGTCTAAAGTAGATATCTGAACGATCAAAGATCTCTACGAATTTTTTTAACTCTTTAGTATATATTAATCCCATTTTTTGGGTATTTTCTTCACCTTGTTTAATATTTAAAAGAGGATTTTTAAGCTCTTTTTCCTTTTCAATAATCCGATTAAGATTGCCACTCGACAAATTATCTATGGATGACACTTCTGCTTTAACACTTATGTTTTTATGTAATATTTTTTCAAGATCAAGAATACACTTGCTGACTTCTGGTCTGTTAGCTACAGGTTGAATATCATTATGAAATAATGCCGCAATCAATTCAAAAATACTTTCCTGAGTCACAGGTTTGATCAAATATGTTGAAACCGCGTCTGAGTGCGGCACTTCATGAGTATGTGAATCTCTAAGCAAAACATACTTAATAGGTATCTTTTTTTGTACTTTGGCCACGATCTGTTCAAAGGTATCTGTCGCAATGCAATCATCTATGACTAAAATGTCATACTGAGAGAGATCATTCCCCTGTTTTTTAAATTCTTCAAAGCCTATATCTACTTTATAGAGAAAATACGTAAACATTTTTTTAATGCTTTGTGTGATCTTTTTACTCTCAGAGATCAGCAAAACCTTTTTACCCAACATACCGATATCGGGTAAACGATAATGACGTCGATAGCCTAATTCATTAATTTGAAAAGGTATATTTAGTTGGACATCCGAATCTTTATCATAAATAATTTTTCCTTCAAGTATTTCAAGCTCTTTGGTGATATTATTTTCTAAATAGTCTTGAATTCTTTCTTTTGGGATAAAGATATCATTCAGTTTAAAAGAGATAAACTCTTCATATAAAAAGTCGTCCGGCGCATGCAGAGACAATACTATCTCTTTTGTTTTCGTATTTTGAAATACAAAAGTAAGTACCTTTGTAAGAAGTCGTGTAAATACAACTACATCACCCTTTAACTCTTTAGGTATGCTTGCTTCCATTTCATAGATAAGTTCAATTTTTCTTTCATCTTTGATAGACTCCAAAGAGGAAAATACTTTTAAAAGTACTCCATTGATATCAAAAGCTTTTTCTATTTTCTGCATGATACCCCCCTCTGTAAGAATTGATAAGATATTCTTTTTTATATCATATCAAAATATGAATTCAAGACAAGTATTTTTTTTAAGATGTAGAAAAATTTGCTAAGAAGAACGTTGATAAAGTGCAAGAAAGAGATAAAAAAAGAAAATATAAAAGATGCGCCAAACCTCAAAATGAAGTTGACGCTTAAGCATTTAAAGGATTAGTGACAACCACATCCTGTGCCACAGCTTTCACCTTCTGTTGCTGAACCACCAACTACACCAGATGCTACTTCATCTGCTGTTGCTTCTCTTGCAGTAAGTACTGTCACTGAGAACATAAGATCTTTACCAGCCAATGGGTGGTTAAAGTCTACTTGTACTTCTTTATCATCAAATGAATTAACCGTTACTTGTGTTGTTTGACCATCTTCACCTTGACCATAAAGTGTCATACCTTCAATAAGATCAACACCTGCGAACTGATCTTTTGGAAGTGTCTGTACAGCTTCCGGATTAACGTCACCATAAGCATCTGCTGCAGATACCATAATGTCTCCACTTTCACCTTTAGCCATACCAACAAGTGCATTTTCAAGACCTGGAATGATCTGACCTTTTCCAATGATGAACTCTAGTGCTTCTGCACCTTTATTACTATCTACAACATCTGTTGTACCCGCTTGTTTTACTTCGTATTCAATTCCTACGACACAGTTTTCATTTGTAATTGTCATATTGACTCCATTTATGTTATTTTTGTTATTTTATCCAAGCAAACTTTAGTGAGGCTTAGGTAATAATAATTTTTACCTTATCTGTCCAGAACCATATACTTTAAACTTGTAAGTAGTCAAACCTTCTATACCCATCGGTCCTCTTGCGTGAAGCTTGTTTGTACTTATACCCACTTCAGCACCAAAACCAAAAGCACCACCATCTGTAAATCGTGTCGATGCATTCACATAAACTGCTGCGGCATCTATACCATTTAAAAATATCTCTGCAGTCGTAATATTTTCAGTAATGATAGCTTCTGAGTGCCCTGAACCAAAACGCACAATATGATCAATCGCCTCATTCACACCATCCACCACTCTTAGATTTAAAATATTGGCTAAATACTCCGTATCATAATCTGCATCAGTAGCTCTGTCTACGTCTATACTCTCCTGCGTACGCTCACAGCCTTTAAGCTCAGTATGTGCTGCGTCAAAAGCTTCTTTAAGTTGTGGCAGTACCTCTGCTGCGATAGCAACATCAACCAGCAAAGTTTCCATAGAGTTACATACCCCTGGTCTTTGCACTTTTGCATTAATGGCTATGGCTATGGCATTTTGTACATTCGCATCTTCATCAATGTAAGTATGGCACTGTCCTTTGTCATGTTTGACTACAGGTACAGTCGCATTATCACTGACATAACGGATGAGCCCCTCTCCACCACGTGGTACTATGAGGTCAACATATTTATCCATTTTTATCAGTTTTGCAACACCCTCACGTGACGCATCAGGGATCAGTGAGATCAGTGCCTCAGGTAAATCATTTTCTTTCAATACTTTTTGTAATACTTTTGCAATGGCCTCATTAGAATTTTGCGCCTCTTTACCACCTTTAAGGACACAAACATTTGAAGATTTAAAACTTAATGCTGCTGTATCAGAAGTGACATTCGGACGTGATTCAAAAATAATACCGATCACCCCTATTGGCACTGAAACTTTTTCAATTTTGAGTCCATCTTCAGTCACCCATCCATCCAATACTCGTCCTACCGGTTCTTTTAGTGCAGCGATCTCTTCAATCGCAACAGCCATTCCATCCACACGACTCGCATCTAAAAAAAGTCTGTCTTTTAGTGATGCAGCAAGGTCATTTGCTTCTGCATCTTGCATATCTAATGCATTTGCTTTTAAAATGTCCATAGTATTGACACGTAAAGCAGTTGCCATCTCTTTTAAAATTTTATTTTTATCTGCTCCGCTCAAGGTAGAGAGTATTCTGCTTGAGGCTTTGGCTTCTTGTAAAAATGCTTCCATAAATGTTTCCTCTTAATATAATTGAAGCTATTTTAACAAATAAATGCTAATAATGATATAATTCATATAATTAACTAGAAGAGAGTCAGGTATGCAAACAATCACATTTATTGGTAACGGAAATATGGGACTGAGTATTGCTCAGGGTCTCAAAGGTAAATATCATATTGAAGTAGTAGGTCGAGACATGAACAAACTTGATGCGTTTGAAAAAGCACTTGATGTGCATGTTGACAAATATTTATTGGATGATTTTGATATGACAGATAAAACCGTACTCCTGTGTGTCAAACCAAACAATGTGGAAGAGATCGGTAAAAAACTCTCAGGTAAAGCAAGAGTACTTTTCTCTGTTTTGGCAGGTACTACAGTCGAAAAACTGAAACAAAATATTAAAACTAACGCCGTAGTAAGAGCTATGCCAAACTTGGCAGCTTCTGTAGGTGCTTCTATGACCACACTGACAGGTGACCACAGATACCAAAAAGAAGCTTCTGAACTTTTAGGTGCCATAGGCAAAACACTTTGGTTAAACTCTGAGAAAGAGATAGACATTGCCACTGCACTCGCTGGCTCCGGACCTGCCTACTTGGCACTCATCGCTGAAGCTTTGGCAGATGGTGCAGTTAAACAAGGTTTAAAAAGAGAAGACGCAATGGCTACAATGAGAGGTTTATTTGCAGGCTTTGGTACACTCATACAAGAGGTACACCCTTCACTTCTCAAAGATGGTGTTATGAGTCCTGGTGGCACAACAGCTGCAGGTTATGGTGCATTGGAAGAAGGCAACGTAAGAGCCGCTTGCATGAACGCTATAGAAGAAGCCTATAATAGAGCAAAAGAGTTATAGAATTTACTTCTTCTCATAAATTTTTCTAAGATCTTTTGCAGCAAAAGGCATATAAGTATGCCTTGTGATAACCACTTTGGTTTTAAAATTTGACCATTTATAAATGACTGGTACATCTTTTGGATCAATGTGTATACAGCCATGAGACATCCAGTCAACACTTCCTTCATGTAAGGCATGCCCAGAATTTGTAAATTTCATCATATAGTTCATATTATTCACACCATTTTCTTCAGGGTAAAGTGTTGACATATGGTAACGCTTTTTTTGAATAATAGGAAAAATTCCTGAAGGACTTCTAAATTCCACTGCACCCGAAGTAACCGCTCCACTCCACCATACCGTACCGTCTCTGTCAACTGCATAAAAACGTCCGTCACTGCCACGTTCACGTACAGAGACCACGATGAAGTTTTTACCTGTAAGGTCAACTGTTCTTTCACTGTCACCTTTGATCAATTTAAAAACCGTTTTGGAGACAGGCTTTGTCTCTGTACCTTTAGGGGGTAGGTATTTATAGCTTTCATTCGCCATTACTGTATATAAAAATGAAATACTTAAAAGTAGATATTTGAACATGTTTTATCCTAAAGTTTTTTCAGTCTTTCTTTAGCAATTTTGACAGACTTCTTTCCCTTATAGTTTGCTATAATATTTTCATAAAATGCTTTTGCCTGACCTTTATCTCCACTCTTCTCAAGTGAGACTGCCGTATGCAAAAGTAATGTGTCTATATAACTCGCCTTATCGTACAGACCTGCACTCTTTTTAAAGTAAAATATAGCATCTTCATACTTCTTTGTATAGTATGCGATCTCACCCAGATAATAATTTGACGCGGCAGGCTTATATCGTTTTGTATCTGTTATCGCAAATCTTTTTTGTGCTTCCGTATAACGTTTTTTTACAAAAAATCTTACACCCTCACTATACAGTGTAGCATTAGTTTTATTTTTAAGTGAATCATTCCCTTTTTGAGAAGAATTTACTGTATTTTTTTTAGTCGTTGTTTTTTTCTTTGGCTTATTTTTGGACTTTTTATTATCTAGTGCTGATTGAAGTTCTTCTTTACTGACATAGTTCGCATTAATTTCATCTATCATACCCGCCAATTTTTTAAGCAGATCATCATTTGGAAGATTAGTATTTACAGATGGACCCTGTACTTCTCTCATTTGTAATTCATTCAGAGATGCACTTAATCCTTCAATGATCGTGATCAACCCATCTATACGCTCGTCTTGTTGTGCTATTTTCTGTTGCATGGCTGACATTGATCTTTTAGAAGGAGGGGAAGAGTGTCTATTCTGTGTATTGTCGCTGATGCCAAATCCATAGACAGAAGGTTCTGCATGCAGCGTCATAGAGTTCACAGCCAACATCAACGTCATAATGACTAGGTATTTACTTATTCTATCCATCTTATATATCATTTTCATCCTACTTAACTAGACGGATATCAACTCTTCTGTTTCTATCATAACAGCTATCATTGGGTTCTGTACAGACCGGACTACTCTCACCAAGACTGACCATCACTGTTTTACCTGCAGAGAGACCTTGTGATACAAGACTGTCTTTGACCGCTTTTGCTCTTTTGAGACCTAAGGCATAATTGTATTCATCCGTACCGAACTCATCACAATTACCTTCAATTTTGATTTTGGAAGAAGCAGCCATGGCTATTTTAATATTATTATTCATATTATTTTCCATATTCGAAGAGATAGCATAATCGCCAAAATCAAAATAGACAGATCTAAAACCATCTGTACTGCTATTGTAATTTCCTTCAGATTCATTACCGTAAGCACTCTCGTCTATACTAACAGTATCACCAGAGATTGCATTTGTATCTGAAATATTATTATTGCTACCATTCAAGTCAGGTGCTGTTTGTCCACATCCACTCAAAAATAGTGAAATAACTGCTGTAAGTGTGAGTAATTTATGTGTCATTTTATATCCTTTTTTTTCTTCAAATATATTACCAATCTATTGATTGAACTTTTTTATCATTAAACGGGAAAAGTAAACTTTGGGAACTTTTCAAATTAATATACCCTATAGAGGTGCTATATCCTTTTTGTTTAAGATAAAGTATGATTGAACCATCCGTTGAAAAACGTGGGAATTGGTTTGTCCCCATTGTAGTAATAGGTCTTGTACTTGATCTTCCTGAAGTGGCAAGATAAAGATTAAACGTATTATTACCAAAGGCATTATTACTTTCTCTGCTCGAATAGACTATTTTATCTCCATGTGCATCACAGGCATTGTTGTTTCGTCCACGATACACTACCTGTGAAGTCGCTGCAGAATTTATAGACTTTTTAAAGACATTCGGATAGCCCAAACGGTTAGAGATAAATACAATGCGACTCTCATTGTCAATATATCTTCCATTCACATCGATCCCTTTAAACTTTGTTACTCTTTTTTTAGACTTTGATGCAACATTCATTTCAAAGATATCTGCCTGCCCTTCCGGTGCCATGGTTAGTAAAATCTTTGAGCCGTTTTTACTAACATCTGAACAAACCATCATTCCCTGAGAACTTGCTATCTTTTGTTTGGAACCATTATAAATATTGAGTTTGTACAAGGTAGGGATCAACTCTTTATATGAGGTATAATAAATAGCTCTCTGTTGTGCATCTGCCCACTTTGGAAAGAGATTTAATCCCCCTTTAATAATGGTTTTTTTATATGTCATCGTATAGTCAGCTAAACGAATTTCACTGCGTCCAGGCGTTGTATAAACGGCATATACCACATAACGGTTTATCCAGGAAATATCTGGATATTTCAACACATTATTTACATCATTGATTGCTTTGTGCAGTAAAAATGGCATCTTCGCCTTAGATGGAACAGCATAACTTTTTTTGAAAACCTGCGTACCGTCAGACGCTTTCAAAAGGCGTATTAAGAGTTTTGAACCCGAGTGTTGATTCATACTATATTTCAGGACATACTCCTGACTCTTGAGTGCAGGCGATATAAACTTTCCTGTAATATCACCCTTATGGTGTGTTGTGTCTGGTATAAAATGTCCAGAGATCTTAAGATCTGAGAGTAAGATATCAAAGACTCTTGGATTTTTAACAGATGAACCGTCAAGAAGTGCTATACGTGAACGATGCTCTACATCTTTCTCTATTTTGAGTGTTGCATCCACCCCAAAAAGACTTAAGGTAAAAAAATGTAGTGATAAAATAATGGATAATAAATGTTTCAAACTAATTCCTTGCATATTGAGTCTTTTTTAATAGACTATAGGCTAGTATTGTATCAAGGCAGACTTGAAATCTTCATTAATTAATATTAAAATGATTTTTTTGATTATATTAATTATGTTAGAATGGTATTAAAGGGGGATTTCATGACTGATATACTTATATCTCTTGCCAAAGCTGCTATTTTAGTTGCCCTCAACCAACCTGATACATTTGATTTAGAGCATGCACTTAAAGCATACCCGACACTACAGGAAGATGCTGCGGTTTTCATTACACTTAATACGGGTCCGGATGAAGAACTTCGGGGATGCATCGGCTCACTGCAAGCCTATCGACCTCTATACAAAGACATCATTGCAAATGCACAGGCTGCTGCTTTACATGATCCAAGATTTAAGCCACTGACAATGAAAGAGTTCAAAGATATAACCATAGAAGTGTCTATCCTCTCAAAACCTAAGATACTCGAATATGATGATATCAAAGATTTAAAAAATAAGATCACTCCTCTCCAAGACGGCATCATACTCAAATACCAAGGTAAACAAGCTACATATTTACCTGAAGTTTGGGAAGATATTCCTCAATTCGATGCTTTTTTCTCCTCTTTATGCAAAAAAGCAAATTTGTCAGATAAGTGTCTCTCTCTTCATCCGGAAATTTCAATCTATCATGCTACAAAATACAAGGAGAAATGATGTCTAATGCTACTAGAAAAGCTGCAGTACGAGGTCAGTTTTATCCTGAAGAGTGTTCAAAAGTACAAGCATATTTTAAAGAGTTCACTCAAAGTTTTCAAAAAACTTCAATCTCAAAAGAGGTGCTGAGCATTATGCCAAGAGCAGTGATTGTCCCTCATGCCGGCTATGTATACAGTGGCTTTACAGCCAATTTTGCCTACGAGTTTTTAAAAAAAACAAAAGCCAAACGTCTCATCATCATAGGCCCCAGTCATCACCACTACTTTCAAGGTATTTCCGGAAGCTATTATGAAAACTATGAAACCCCGTGTGGAGCGTTGGAGATAGACAGCCCTTACCTCTTTGCTTTGGCAAAAAAGTTTGACATGGGTTTTGAACCCAAAGCACATGAAAAAGAACATTCAACTGAGGTGCAAATGCCCTTTGTAAAACACTATTTTCCAAAACATAAGATCATAGAGCTTATCTACGGTGACATATCTCCAAAGACATTAGCACCACTCATCATGGCGCTCCTAGAGAACAAAGACAATGCAGTTATCATCAGCTCAGACCTTAGTCATTTTCACTCTTTGGAAGAGGCAAAAGTATTTGACGAAAACTGTTTAAGAGCAGTTGCCAATCTAGATCTAGATGCGCTGGCACAAGGATGTGAAGCCTGCGGACTCATCGGCATAAAAGCCATGATATTCGCAGCCAAACAACTCAAACTTAACGCCAAACTCCTTGACTACCGTACTTCTGCAGATGCCAGTGGTGACAGTAGTTCTGTGGTTGGATATATGTCTGCAATGTTTTATTAAGGATTTTTACGAACTATCTCACTTCTCGTATCATCCGCAAATGTCACCTGTACTGCTATAAACTTTGCTGTACCCAATGGCACAGTCAGATAAATAATATCTTTAGTCACTGCCATAGGATTCTTAGGGTCACATGGCTGAAGTTCCCATACTTTATCCAGATCATCTGAGTTGATGCTGTAATGCACTTCTTTTATACCACAGGTGTAAGACTCCAAATGGGTAAAGTAGATCAACTGCTTACCGTTAAAATCACGAAAACTCACCCAATTGTTTTGAGTAATGTTAAGTATCTGCTTCATCTGTTTAGGTGCTATGGCGCTTACAGGCAAAGAAAAAACTGCTAACAGTAGTACAGATACCATAAGTGTCGTTATTTTTCTCATCTAATTCTCCTTTGAAAATATAATATTGACCAACGTATAGTCTCTTAGATCGTATACTCCACTTCATGTTCTCTATGACTCTCATACACACCCAGTATCCTGACATCTTCTGCAAAGAAAGCTACTTCTTTTAAAGCAAGTCTCAAGATATATGAATCTATATGCCCGTCGATATCGATATGAAACTGACTCCCCGGAAGAATTTGTGTTCCCATATAACTTTCTATCTTTAAAAGATTTATGCCATTACTTGCAAAACCACCAAGGACTTTATAGAGGGCAGCAGGGATATTTTGTACCTGGAATACTAGTGAAGTAATGTATTTCTTTGAAGGTTCATAAGAAGGTACGGTCTTTTCACGTGAAAGTATAAAAAAACGTGTAGTATTGCCATGTATATCTTCAAAATTTTCTTTTATAATCTCTAAACCGTAAATATCTGCTGCGAGTTTTGATGCTATAGCAGCTTTTTCTCTATTATTTAATGTGACCAGCTCTTTTGCCGCTCCTGCAGTGTCAAGTTTTGCCTCTGCTTTCAATCCCAGATCAAGTATATTGTTATGACATTGTGCCAATGCCTGAGGGTGGGAGGCAACAGATTTCAACTCTTCCAACGTAGCATTAGGAAGCGCAAGTAGACAATGCACGATAGGCTCAAAATGCTCAGCAATGACATGCAGTGCCATTTGAGGGATCAATCTATAGATCTCTTCTACTCTACCTGCCGTAGAATTTTCAAGAGGAATCATCGCCAGATCAGCATCCCCACGTTCTACCATCCACATCGCTTCTTGGAAAGTATTACACGCAATGGTCTTATATGTCGCATAGGCATTTCTACATGCTTGCTCCGAATACGCACCTTGTACACCTTGATATGCTATCGTTTTATGCATGATTGTACCACCCTATTCTTTCGCTATAAACTCTGCTTCAAAATTATACGTTCTATTACCTTTATGCCGACCAAAACCAAATTCTTGGAGTTGTTCCAGATACTCCGTCAATCCATCATTAAAATCAGGATTGTTTGATGCAGATTTAACTTTGAATTCAAAAAAACCGGTAGGATTAATGTAAAGTATTACTTTTACCTTCTCACCGGCATATTCACTTTGTGCAGGCCATCCTTCCAGCAAACTTTGTACTTTAGCCAGATACTCATCTGCAACACCGCTATCCATTTGTTTTTGCATCTTTAGGGAATTTGAAACCAGATTACTTGCACTGGGTTTATCTGATACTTTTATAAGATTACTTTTTTTAGGCTTTATAGGTTTATCAGTCACTTCAAGTTTCAATTTAGGTTTTGGTTTTTTAGTTGGTGAAATATTGGCAAAAAGATCTTTTGGTTTAGTTACTTTTTTTGGCTTGCTAAGATTTTCATCTTTTTTCTTCACAACCTTTTTAACCACCTTCTCTTTTATTACTTTTTTCTTGATCTCTTTTTTGGGCTTAGGTTTTACTTTAGGTTTAATCTTTTTCTTGGGTTGTACTTTTTTCTTTACAGCTTTAGGCTTTGTCTTTTTTTCATTTAATGTTTTCCTGGGTGAAGAAAGAGCTACTTGTATACGATGTTCATCTTTTTTGACATAACGTTTAGATTTTTTTTCATCACGGGTATTAAAATAAAAAATCAGTAACCCGATCACAGTAAAATAAATGACAAAAGCCAAAAAACCAGAAATATATGTAGAAGACTTTTTTATCATAATGTTATAAGTGAAACCTTGTCAAAACCTGCAGCTTTTACGCTTTTGAGCAAATAGATCACATTTTTATATTGTAAATTTTCATCCGCGCGGATATAAACTTCAGATTTTTTATTGAACTTTGCAGATTTATTAACAAAATCATCTGCAAAGGTATCTAATGCGTAAACATCTTTATTTAAATATATTTTTTGATTTTTATCCATACGGATAGTAAGCGTTTTTGCCTTTTCAACTTTAACTGTTTTAGAACCTTGGGGAAGATCTATCTGCTCTTGAAAGGTTATCGTGGGGGCAGTGATCATCAGTATGGCCATAAGTACCAGCATAACGTCTACAAGCGGTGTGATGTTTAAGTCTGGACTATCATCCCATGAATACATAGTAGTCTCAATCCTCTACCTGAGAAAGAATGACTTCAGACTGGGATGTGAGAAGAGAAGAAAGTTCATACGCTTTACGTTTTAAGATAAGATGGAATGTATAGGCAAAAATAGCCACAGCGATACCTGCAGCCGTTGCTATCAGTGCTTCAGAGATAGCAGGTGCCACTACAGATAAAGAAGCTGAAGACTGTGATCCCAGTTTTGAAAAGGTTTCAAGTATACCGATCACTGTACCAAAAAGACCAATGAATGGTGAAGTAGAAGCAATGATAGAAAGCCATGTAAGCCCTTTGGTAGAAACACGTATGGCATCTGAAGATGCCGCTTCCAATATGGCTTTGTTAGGTGTATTTACGCGAGACAGATAAGTAAAAATAAGTGAAGAATGCGCCACTGATTTTGACTGACCTGTATAGAGTGCTTTAAGTGATTTTGCTTCTGATGCGATGCGAGAATTTAAAATATAAAATCTGTCTAAATATACCCAAAATGTTGCAACAAAATAGACAGAGAGTAAAAGCAGTACAAAAATAGTAATTGCACTGCTTTCCAGGAAATAAGTAAAAAGAGAGCCCAATGTTAAAAAGACTTTCCGATTTGTTCGACTTTGCTTACTGCAGCTGCAATAGCTGTATTAGAAGCTTCTGTACTTTTAAGTAACTCTTTCGCTGCTTCAAGTGCCTTCGAAATATCTGTGTCATCACCTGAAAGAGCGACTGCTCCATCTACGATACACGTTGTTTTTTCTTCATCCACTTTTACATATCCAGAGTTAATGGCAACCGCAACTTCTTTGCCATCTGCTCTATCATAAACGATAACACCCGTCTCTAATAAAGATACCAAAGTAGCGTGACGAGCTAAAACACCAAATTCGCCTTCACTACCTGGTAATGTTACCTGTTTGACTTCACCATCAAATATCATACCATTAGGTGTGATGATTTCTAGTTTCATGAGTTCCATAAATATCCTTTAAAGATTAGAACTAAGATTACTTAGCGTTAATCTTATCGTTTTTAGCAACAGCTTCAGCTATGCTTCCTACCATGTAGAACGCAGCTTCATTCATATGATCATATTTACCTTCGAGAAGACCTTTAAATCCTTCGATAGTCTCATCAAGTGTAACATATACACCTGGAGAGCCTGTAAATACTTCAGCAACGTGGAATGGCTGAGAAAGATATTTTTCAATCTTTCTTGCTCTTTCAACAACAAGTTTATCATCTTCAGAAAGCTCATCCATACCAAGAATCGCAATGATATCTTGAAGGTCTTTATATTTTTGAAGCATTTGCTGAACGCCACGAGCCAAGTTATAATGCTCTTCACCGACAATTTGTGGAGAAAGCATTCTTGAAGTTGAATCCAATGGATCAACCGCAGGGTAAATACCTTTTTCAGCAATAGATCTGTTAAGAACTGTAGTTGCATCCAAGTGAGCAAATACA
>QMKT01000020.1 GCA_003646505.1 Campylobacterota bacterium | reverse complement strand
TATGTGGAAGCAGACAAGATAGACGCATAATTTGTAAGGGCGAACCCAAGTGTTCGCCCTTTCTTGTTCCTCCAGTCCTCTGGTGGAACATCATTTGTTTTGTATATTTAATTTTGATATGCGTTCCCACTGAGGACAGTGGAAACGAGGAAAGATAGAAGCATAGTTTGTGTAGCGTGGGCATTCCTGCCCACAATAAATCATTTGTAAGTGAACTACATATTTCGCTTTGCTCATCGTGGGCAGGAATGCCCACGCTACAGTAGTATAGGAAAAAACATGAATATAGCCATAGTAGGTGCAGGTCTTGTAGGAAGAGTTTTAGCACTAAACCTACTTAAAGAGGGACACACATTAACACTTTTTGATAAAAGTTCTAAAGAGGGAACTGACGCGGCAGGTTTTACAGCTGCAGGTATGTTAGCTCCTTTTGCAGAACTTGAGACAGCTGAATCTACTATATTTAAGCATGGAAAACGCTCGATGGAACTATGGGAAGATTTGCTCAAAGAAGCAGGTGTGTATGATGGTCTACAATTAAAAGGAACGATTATAACGGCGCATCCACAAGATATACCGGAACTTGATCATTTTATTAGTTCACTGCGTAATAAAATAGAAGAGGCAAAAGATATAGAAATGGTTGACAGTCAAAAACTCTCCAAGTTAGAGCCAGAATTGGGGCATCATGCTAAGGCATTTTATCTTAAAGATGAAGGTCAGGTAGATGCACAAAGATTTATGGCATTTTCTACCAACACACTAAGTATGAACCCCAACATTAAATGGATGGAATATACCAAGGTAGATAAAATTGAACCTGCCAAAGTTTTTTATGGTGATAAGGTTGAAGAGTATGATTGGGTTTTTGATTCCAGAGGTTTGGGAGCCAAAGAACACTTTTCTGATTTACGTGGCGTAAGGGGAGAAGTGCTTTGGCTTGAATCATCTGAAATCAATATAACTCGACCTACAAGGCTACTTCACCCTCGTTATAAAATTTATATCGTACCTCGTGAGAATGGTTGTGAGGGAATAGAATTAGACTACTGCAAAGAGTGTAAGATCTCGCAAGAACCAGGCACTAAAAGGTATGTGGTTGGAGCAACTGAGATAGAGAGTGAAGATATGAGCCCAATGTCCGTACGTTCCAGCCTTGAACTCTTATCAGCAGTATTTTCTGTTCATTCTGGTTTTGGGGAAGCACGCATAGTCAATACAGAAACAAATTGTCGTCCTGCTTTTAAAGATAATTTACCGCGTATTGAAAATGCTGATAAACTAACACGCATTAATGGACTTTATCGACATGGGTATTTACTTGCTCCTGCTATTGTGGAGAAAGCACTGAATGAAGGATTATACAATGATAAAAGTTAGTGTAAACGGTGAGCTAAAAGAGTTAAATGAAGATTTAAATATCAAAGAAATGATAGTTGAACTTGGATATAAAAAAGAGGGTTTTGCAGTAGCAGTCAATACTACTTTTATAGCCATAAAAACCTATGAAGATACGATTATAAAAGAGGGTGACACCATAGATATACTAGCTCCCGTACAAGGTGGATGAAAATGAATGAGGAATTAGGAATGAGGAATGAGGAATGGAAGATAGGTGGTAAAACGCTTTCTTCTAGACTTCTTATAGGTTCTGCACTTTACCCAAGTCCAGCCAACATGGAAGATGCCATTAAGACGTCTGGTTCACAGATAGTAACTGTGGCACTGCGTCGTCAAGCAGCAGGAGAAGGTGGTGGCAATCAGTTTTGGGACATCATCAAATCTATGGGGATTGAGGTATTGCCAAATACCGCAGGTTCTCACTCTGCAAAAGAAGCCATTACCACAGCACAGATGGCAAGAGAAGTCTTTGGTACAAACTGGGTTAAACTTGAAGTCATAGGTGATCAGTATAACTTACAGCCTGACCCATTTGAAACAGTTAAAGCTGCAGAAATTCTCATCAAAGAAGGTTTTGAAGTATTTCCCTATACAACTGATGACCTGGTAGTTGCGAAACGTTTAGCAGATGTAGGGTGTAAGATACTCATGCCTTGGGGCTCACCCATAGGTTCAGGAAGAGGATTGATGAATCCTTCTAACCTCACAGCTATAAGAAAACAATTCCCAGACCTACAGCTCATTGTAGATGCAGGTATCGGAAAACCATCAGATGCAACACAAGCGATGGAGTTAGGGTATGACGGTGTCCTTTTAAATTCTGCCATAGCCTTAGCACAAGACCCTGTAAAAATGGCAAATGCATTTAGATACGCAATAGATGCAGGACGTTTAGGCTATGAGTCAGGAACGATGCAAGAAAGAGAGTTTGCTTCTCCCTCTACTCCTACTGTAGGAACACCTTTCTGGCATCAGTTTGCTTAAACAGTCTTAATGAGATAAGCCTGTTTAAGCATGATCCAAACAATGTTTTTGTATAACCCTAAAATAACAATCTCTCGGGGTGCCAAGTATATTTAATTAAATACGGCTGAGACAACCCGCTGAACTTGAACTGGATAATTCCAGCGTAGGGAAGAGACGTGCATACTTAGTTTAACTTTGTTTTATACACTTCTTTTCTCTTCAAATTGATCACATTTTAAGGGAAACACATGACATCAAGAATTTTAACATTATCACTTATTGCTTCATCAGCATTCATAAGTGTACCAACATTTGCAGAAGAAGTAACACTCGATCCTATCGTTGTAGGGGCTGACTTTAGAGAACAAAACCTTTCACAGGTAGCCGGTTCTGTGAGCATTATTTCTGAAGCAGACATTTATGACAAGGCAGCACAGTCTTTTGTTGAAGTTGTTGCTGCTGAACCAAATGTAAACTTCTCATCAGGTGCATCAAAAGCAAAATACATTCAAATACGTGGTATTGGTGAGAGAAGTCAATTTGTAACCCCTATCAACCCTTCTGTAGGGATCATCGTAGATGGTATTGACTTTTCACAATCTGCTTTGGGCGTAACAATGTATGATCTAAAACAGATCGAAGTACTGAGAGGACCACAAGGAACTACTTTTGGTGCCAATGGTATGGCGGGGGTTATCAATGTTGAGAGTAATGATCCAACAAACGAAGCAGGTGGGCATATTGAAGCTACGGTAGGAAACTACAACACTAAAGCTTTTGGACTGACCGTTAATGCACCCATCGTAGAAGATAAATTGCTTTCAAGGTTTTCTCTTTACAAAAATACAAGTGATGGATATATGAACAACACTTTTTTAGGTCGTGATGACACGCAAAATATTGATGAACTCTCAGCGAAAGCAAAATTCCGTTGGTTTGCGGCAGATAACCATACGATTGATCTGACCTTGCAACATATAAACATTGACAATGGTTATGATGCTTTTACTTTTGATAATTCAAGAAATTCTCATGCAGATGAACCAGGTAAAGATACACAAGAAACCAATGCTTTTGCATTAAAGTCGACATATCAGGTGAATGAAGCAATGCATTTAATTTCTGCTGTAAGTTACAGCCAAACTGACTTAGAGTACAGTTTTGATGTAGATTGGTCTTATGTAGGTGAATTTGATGCTTCTTTGTTTCCATATAGTGCATTTGATCAGTACTTAAGAGACAGAGAGCAGTTAGATATAGATGTACGTTTGGTTTCAGATGAAGCAGGTCGTATTTTTTCTGGGATGACAGAGTGGACTATTGGGGCGTATTATAAAGATTATTCTGAAGATATGTCACGCGATTATGACTTCATAGCACCATTTAGTTCCGTATATGATACAAAGAATACAGCAATTTATGGACAATTAGACACACACTTCTCTGACAAGTTAACATTAGTAACAGGACTTAGACTAGAGCAGTGGGATTCTAAATATTCTGACTCTGAACGTGTTAGTATTAAGACAGAGGAGTTGTTAACCGGTGGTAAAATTGGGCTTAACTACCAAGATTCAGCCGATCGTTTATACTATGTTACTTTAGCCAAAGGGTATAAACCAGGTGGTGTAAATGCTGACAGTCGATTATCATTAGCTGACAGACAATATGAAACAGAAACATTATGGAATATTGATGCAGGGTTAAACTCTAATTATTACAATAACAAAGTCAAGAGCCGTTTTAACCTTTTTTACGGAAAACGTAAAGACCAACAAGTCAAAGACTCTATTCTTATTCCTCAGCCTGGTGGAAGTACAGAATTTGTTGATTTTGTTAGTAATGCAGCCGAAGGTAATTATTATGGTTTAGAATCACAAATTGATTATTTCCCTCTTGAAACTTTACACCTGTTTACGAGTATCGGTTTATTGCAAGCTGAGTTTGATGAATATCCTAATAACCCTGCGGTTGCAGGACGTGCACCTGCAAACTCTCCTGAATATCAATTTAATGTAGGTTTAGATTATCTGTTTTTTGATGCGTGGACATTTAAAACTAATGTTGAAGGTAAAGGAAGCTACTATTTTTCAAACAGACATGAAGAAAAGGCAGATGCTTACGCACTATGGCATTCTAGTTTAGAGTATACAACAGGTGCATTTACTGCAGCAATATGGGTAAGAAATATTACAGATGAAGTGTACGAGGTTAGAGGTTTTGGTTCTTTTGGAAATAACCCAGGCAATGGATATATAACAGAAAGATACGTACAGTTGGGAACACCAAGAACTGTAGGCTTAACGCTTTCATGCGACTTTTAGGAAAATATAAAAGATGGAAATTTCAGTAGACATCAGTATGTACCCGCTGCAAAGTGAATACGAAGCAGCGATTTCGGCTTTCATAGAAAAATTAAAGCAGGAACCTACTGTAAAAGTTTCCTGTAATGAACTCAGTACGCAACTGCACGGTGATTACCGAATCATCATGAAGATGCTCGAAGAGGAGATCTACTCAGTATTTAAAGAAATTCCTGATTCTATTTTTGTTCTTAAGTTTGTAGGACATAACAGAGAAGGACGTTTCTAGGATGGACTTCTCGCCTGAAGGAATAAGCAGTGCTTTTGCACAAATGTCAGGATGGGAAATTTTGGCGGTTGTGTTTGGTATAGCCTATGTACTTCTCGCAGCCAAGGAGTCACTCTGGACATGGCTGTTTGCTTTTTTAAGTACCATTATCTATACCGTTCTTTTTTGGGAAGGTGCACTTGTTTCCTCCTCTCTTTTAAATTTTTACTATATGGGTATGGCTGTGTATGGTTTTATCTTATGGCGTAGTGGTGGAAAGAAGGGTGAAGAACTTGAAATTACTGGGTGGTCTGTAAAAAAGAATACAGCTATGATTATTTCAGGATTGGTTATTGCCATAATACTAGGGTATTTGTCAGATACTTATACGGATGCAAAATTTGCCTATTTAGACACTTTTGTCATGGTTTTCTCTGTACTTGCTACCTGGATGTTAGCAAACAAAATACTTGAAAACTGGCTCTATTGGATGGTAGTAGATTCAGCAGCTATTGTACTCTATTGGCAGTCTGGATACCTTGCTACGATCGTGCTTTTCGCACTTTATGTTATGTTGGCATTTTATGGTTATAGTTCTTGGCGTAAGGTAAAAAATGCAGAGTAGACTAGCGCAATATGTACTGTTTAAAGATGACAGTATACAAAGCGTTACCCTCCTAAAAACACAAGGTTTTTGTAATGAAAACTATCTTCTACAAACCACACACAATAAGTATTTACTTAGAAAATTTAAACTTGAAAATAACAGAAAACGTGAGTTTAAAGTACAACAATCTGCCTATAAAAAGAAGATAGCATCGAAACCTTTTCTTCTTGATGAAGAGAATGCTTTGATGATCTGTGACTTTATAGAGGGTGATCATAAAGAGAAACTAAATAAACAGAATCTTGCACAACTCTCACTACTCTTACAAAAACTGCATAAAATACCGATACGCCAAACACCTATAGATTTGAAAAAAGCCTTTACTTCACAATCAAAAGACCTTCGAAAAGCATTTCAAACCATTCAGCGATACAAAGTAGAAAATGTACTTTGTCATAATGACCTCAATCTTAAAAATATACTCTTCTCTGGCAAGAAAATAAAATTAATAGATTGGGAATTTGCAACAGTGAATGACAGGTATTTTGATCTGGCATGTGTTTGTGTGGAGTGTGGGTTAAACAAAAAAGAAGAAGCCTTTTTTATGGTAAGATATTTTGGAAGAAGAACCAAAGCAAATCAAGATAAACTTAAGGCCTATAAGCATATTTATAAGGCACTGTGCTTGCAGTGGTTTGAGACATTGGAGAAGTAAGGGGTTCGGAGTGATTTGACTCCTTTTGCTACATAGTGTGGGGCTACGGAAGTAGTATTACTACTCCACAGTCACAGATTTAGCCAGGTTTCTTGGCATATCTACATCATTGCCAAGTCTTACAGAAATTTCAAGTGCAAGCAGTTGTGTGACGACCATCATTTCAAAATACTCTAGCATAGGATGTGAATCATAGTTTGTTTGAATGAAATCATCTGCCAGATCAAAGGGAAGAGGTGAGATGGCACAGATGGTCGCATCTCTGGCACTTAACTCTTCAACATTTGATTTTATCTTATCATAGTGCATACTTTTTGGCATGAGTGCAATAGTAAAAAGTTCGCTATCTGCCAGTGCTATAGGACCATGCTTCATTTCACCAGCGGGATAACCTTCAGCATGCATGTAGCTGATCTCTTTGAGTTTGAGTGCGCCTTCAAGTGCCAGCGGGAAGAAAATGTCACGTCCTATGAAAAAGAAACCATGTCCATGCAGGTAACGTTTAGAGAGTCTATGAACTTTTTCATGAAGTTTATCTGTTACGATCAACGCTTTTGGTGTATGTATCATCGCATCAATCTCATTTTTGATAAGTTCTTGTGAGATCGTATTTTTAGTCTGTCCTACATAAAGTGCCAACATCCAAAGTACCATACTTTGTGTAGCAAATGCTTTTGTACTTGCGACACCTTTTTCTATACCTGCTCTTGTGAGAATGGCAGCATCACTTTCACGTACGATGGATGAGTTGTCAACATTACAAATACTCAGTGTTCTCATCCCCGCTCTTTTTGCCATCTTCAGTGCTTCAAGAGTATCGGCTGTTTCACCGCTTTGCGATATGGTAATAAAAAGTGTTTTTTCTGTAAGAAATGGTTCTTTATATCGAAACTCTGATGCAATTTCAACATCACAACGCATTTTTCCGATACGTTCAAAAAGATAGCTACTTGCAAGAGCAGAGTGGTAAGATGTTCCACAAGCACAGATTTTTATGGCATAGATATTTTCAAAGAAGTCTTTATCTAACTCTTCAAAGTTAATAGTGTCATCTAGAACACGCCCCATCATGGTATCACCCATGACAGAACTTTGTTCATAAATTTCTTTCTCCATAAAAAATCTATAGCCTTCTTTTTGAGCGGAGACTTTATCTGCAGTCAGTGCCTGTTTTGTAAAACTTTTTTCACCATTGGCATCAAATAGTTTAAGCACACCTTCTTTAGCATAGCCATATTCACCATCTTCAAGATAATAGACTTCAGTCGCTTTCCCGATGATAGGCGTATCTGAAGAAGCAAAGTAAACATCATCTCCATTAAAACCTACAAGCATAGGGGAACCGTGTTTTGCAAAGTAGATCGTATCTGGATCTGCTTCTGTAATAAGAAGGGTCGCATAGGCACCATCTAATTTGGATAGGGTTTTTTCAAAGGCAGCAAAAACAGAGTCAGAACTTTTATGTTCTTTTTCAAAAAGGTGTACTATTGTCTCTGTATCGGTTTGAGATAGAAAGTTTACACCATCCGCTTGCAGTTCAGTTTTAAGTTCTTGGTAATTCTCAATGATACCATTATGAACAACATAAGAGTAAGCACCGAGGTGTGGATGTGCATTAAGTTCTGTAGGTTTTCCATGTGTGGCCCAACGTGTATGTCCTATAGAAATACCAAAACCTTCTGTATGATACGCTTTTGTTTTTTCTCTAAGGTTCTCCAACTTTCCAATAGCTTTAAAGTTATTAAGTTTATCACCCTCTATGACAGCAATACCAGCTGAGTCATAGCCACGGTATTCTAATTCTTGAAGACCATCTAAAAGTATCTCTTTTTTTTCATTTTTACCTAAGTATCCGACAATTCCACACATATTACTTTTCCCTTGTGAGTTTTTCTACGATATAGTCAACATTATGACAAAAGTTTCCATTCTTTTCGATGAGGAACATGTCTCTGGCTCTGTTTTTCAGTGTATGCACTTTAGCTGTGACAATATCTATGCCCATCTCATCAAATAAATCGATAATGTAGGAGAGTAAGCCTTTTTGATCTTTGGTATTGATATGCATAATGGCATAGGTTTGAGAGTGATCACAGTCTATGCTTATCTCTTCTTCTTGGATCGCAGCATTTATAGGGATGTTATCTCGTATCTGCGTAAAAGAGTTACTTATCACTTCTTCTAAGAAACCTACTTCTTCATCAGTGATCGTTTCTGAAAAGTCTATTTTAAAGTATTTTAATTCATTGAAGAGTTTACAGATATCCATATTGACAACATCAATGTTTGAGAGTTTCCCCAGGAGATAACTAAGGTTAAAAGAGTCTTTGCGTATGATCTCTATAGTCAAGTGTGTGTCATTAGAGATTGAGTAGGTATAGGATTTTGTTTCAAAGGCTTTGTTGGTAATAGCGAGTATACGTTTAGGGGTATAACGTAAAAAAAGTAAGTTTGAAGGTATAGATATAATTTTATTTTGCTTCGTTCGAGAGAGTGAAGTAAAGGCTTTTCTACGTTTGAGTGAAGCTATCTTCTTGGTACGCTTTCCTGCTTCATCGAGCCTTTTTGTTTGCCCAAGAACGTCGAGAGACTGCTTATACAGAGTCCGTATGAGTTTAGCAGAAAAAGAATTATAGATATCATGACCCACACCAGACATATCTGCATAGGTTAAAATGTATATCATATCTAAAAGTTTTTTTGTTTTAAAGTGTGAGGCAAAGGACAAGATGACAGTTTCAGAATATAAGTCCTCACGCTGTGCTACTTTTGACATAAGCGTATGGTAGTATATGAGTGTTTCTCCCATTGTTATGAACTTCTCATCTATCTGCAGTTTCCCTGCAAATATTTTAAAGAGTGTAGCCCCCACATAATGATGGTCTCTTACTCTTCCTTTCCCTGCATCATGTAAAAAAACAACCACCTTCATCATGGCTTTTTCTTTGCTGCTTAAAGCATCCCAAAGACCCAAGATAAAATCATCATCTATATGTTCCAGGTGATAGAGACAGCGAAGAGAATGTGTATCAACAGCATACTGATGGTATCCATCAAACTGTGGTAGATCCACTACTTTTTTAATGGGAGGGATAGTATATTTGAGTAGTTTAGCATAAGACAAAGTACTGAAGACAGAATAGATGTGAGGTTTATAAAAAAGCTTTGCGACGGTCTGATAGAGCACATCATCTAGGCGTTCAGGTTTTTCTATATTGATGAGTTGTTGCAAGAGGGTGGGGTGTGCATTAAAAGGTTTAGAGGCTTTTTGAGTGAGTTGTAGAAGCACATCATTTAAATTTTTTGTGTTTTTTTTGGGGTATACATAGTTTTTATTGGGATCGTCTTCTTTATGTGCATGTATCAGAGCATAAAGCCATATCATACTGTAAAGCCTAATGGTCTTTAGGCTCCCTATCACTTTAGATGCAAAATGCATATGGTCTTTTGGGTTCATCTCATAACCCAAAAGTGTTGCAATGTCAGGGAGGAGGTCAAGACGGAGCTTATCCTCTTTTTTCTTTGCTACAAGATGTAAGGCAGAACGAACACGAAATAAAAACTCTAAAGCCACACGAAAGCTTTTATACTCTTTTTCATTAACTATACTTGAGGGTAGCGATTTGATATTGTGAGTGTTGTACAATACCTTCCCAACCCAATAGACAAGATTGGCATCCCTAAAGCCACCTGCACCATCTTTGAGGTTTGGTTCCATGGTGATGGGGAATTTCTGGTGTTTCTTTTCTTGTTCTAGTAGTTTTAAGCGTATGAAGCCCTTCACATCATCGTGGCGTATCTGTGTAATGGAATTTTGTGTTTCAGTCCAAACAAAACTCGAACCTTCTATAAAACGAGACTCTATTAGTGCCGTTTTGATGGTGATATCAGTTTTAGATACGGTCAATAAGTCATCAATAGTATGTACCCTGTGACCAAGTTTTAGACCAGTATCCCAAAGGATGTAAAGCATCTTTTCAATCATCTCTGTCAAGTTGTATCCAGGGATGTCTTTATAGACAATCATGAGATCTATATCTGAATGTACACACAACTGTTCTCTTCCGTAAGAGCCAAGAGCAACAAGTGCGAGAGGGATAGAGTTTTTCATAGGAAGATAATCCCCAAACATATCTCTGCTGGCAACTTTGTAGACCAGCTTTAAAATACTGTCTATTTTTTTTGTATGTTTGACAAGGAAATCTTTTCCCCCCGAAGTGGCAAAGGTATCTTCTAATGTATCAAAATAGAGTTTAATATCTTTTTTCAGTACTTTGGCTATCTCAAAGTCTGCTGCATTTTCATACAGTAGTTCTTCTATTTGTGATTTGACTTTATCCACTTAGTAACTCCTAATTAATTATTGATATAATAGCTAAAAATTACAAACGGATGGTTTGATGGATTTAGTAGAAAAAGTACGTAACAAAGTAAGACTGACTCAGGAAGAGGGTGAAGCACTTTATGACTTGGATCTTTATACTTTAGGAGAATTGGCAGATGAGATCCGAAGAGAGAAATATGGTAAGAAATCATATTTTAATATCAACCGTCATATCAACCCCACTAATATTTGTGCAGATGTTTGTAAATTTTGTGCCTACTCAGCTACCAGAAAAAATCCAAATCAGTATACGATGAGCCATGAACAGATACTTGAAATAGTAGATAACTCTGTTAAAAATCATGCCAAAGAGATGCATCTTGTCTCGGCCCATAACCCTAATGACGGGGTAGAGTGGTACATGGGAGCTTTTAAAAAGATCAAAGCCAAATACCCAGATCTGCATGTCAAAGCCATGACCGCAGCAGAGATAGACTTCCTCACACGTGAATATGGACATTCCTATGATGAAGTGCTAGATATGATGATAGAAAACGGTGTTGATTCTATGCCAGGCGGAGGTGCTGAGATTTTTGATGAGGGAGTACGTGAATACCTTTGTAAAGGAAAAGTTACTTCATCTCAGTGGTTAGAGATACATCAAAAATGGCATGAGAGAGGACGTCAATCTAATGCTACAATGCTTTTTGGGCATATTGAAACAAGAGCACACCGTATAGACCACATGATACGCTTGCGTGACTTACAAGACATAACAGGTGGATTTAATGCGTTTATTCCTTTGGTTTACCAAAAAGAAAACAATTATATGAAAAATTGTAATTTCCCCTCAGGACAAGAGATACTTAAAACGTACGCTATCTCCCGTATTATGTTAGATAATATTCCTCATATCAAAGCCTACTGGGTGACGGCTTCTATTAATTTAGCACTTATCGCCCAGGAGTTTGGCTGTGATGATCTGGATGGCACGATAGAAAAAGAGTCTATTCAATCAGCAGCAGGTGCAGCCAGTTCTCATGGCATGAACTTAGATGAGTTTGTAGCACTTATCAAAAATTCTGGTTTCCAACCTATAGAACGTGATAGTTTGTATAATGAGCTAAAAGTCTACAATTAAAGAGTAAGGTAAAATATTATTATGCAGAAGATCTATTATCCTTATGAAGAATTCAAAGAAGATCTAAAGTTACTCACTGAAAAAATAGATCAGAATTTTGACGCGATTTTGGGGATAGCCAGAGGAGGTCTCTCCATGGCCCAATTGTTAGGTGAATATTATGACTTACGAGAAGTCTATAGTATTAATACCATTGGTTATGAAGATACACATAAAAATGAGAGTGTAGAAATTTTCAATATCCCTGAACTTAAATCGGCTACAAAAGTATTGATCGTTGATGATATTGTGGATTCTGGTGATACATTGGTTGAGGTCTTGGCTGTTCTACAAGCAGAGTATCCAAGTGTTATTTTTGTCACAGCCTCAATTTTTTATAAAAAAACTGCGAAAATTATACCCACATGGTATGTCAAAGAACCCAAAGGATGGATAGATTTCTTTTGGTCGGTAGATTTAAGAAAAAAATAAAATCAGGAGAAGCATACCTCTAGTAAGCTGATGGAAATAGGAAAACCTTGATATAAGTCAACAGTGCAATTTCAATAACTTATTATAATAACTAATATCAACATTAGGAAGTATAAATGTCAGAAATATTGAAAGAATCTATAGAAGTTGATGGAGCGAATGTTCCTTTTTTTACTTATGCACTAGGTGAAGATCAAATTATTGAGTTTGATACTTCAAAATGTGGACCCCCGGACCCAATGGTCAATGCAATGGCAGGATTAAGACTACTGGATGCACCTAACAAAAAAGTAGTCATGATAAACCATAAAAAACCAGGTGGACTTATCTCTAAAGTGGGTGAAAATTATGATATTGAAACTGAAAATATGGAAGATGGACGTGTCAAACTTACTTTTTCTTATAAAGCCGGAGAGAGCGAAAACGCGGACCTGTCTAAAAACACTTGCGGATAACACTTTATGACACCTATCTCTCAAGATTTTGCACCACCCCTTAAACTTATAGCACCATTTTTTCACTTTGGGGTGATCTTTTATCTGCTTTCAATGTTGGCACTACTCTTTTTTGAGCCGGTGTTTTCATATCAGCAAATGGATGTAGCAGGATGGATACATCTCTTTTTATTGGGCTTTGTGATGACCATCATTTTTGGTGCTATGGCACAGCTCATACCTGTGGTACTTGAAGTGGGGCATGTGGTTGTGGATGTTTATTATGTCATTTTGCCTTTACTTGTATTTGGTACAGTCGTGATGGTTTTTGGTTTTTGGCTGATGCCTGCACTACTGCCATATGGCGGGTTATTTGTGTTGATTGCGATGATTATCTTTGCCTTTGAAAACATTGCAACACTTAAAAAAACGGAACTTAAAACACTTACAGTAGACACAGTGGCATGGAGTAATGGGTATCTTTTATTGGGTATTCTTACAGGGTTTTCTATAGCACTTGGTTTAAGTGGTGACTTGGGTATTAACGTTGCGTTGATGTTGAAAGCACATGTTTATGCAGTACTTGGTGGTTATGTAGTTTTAACTATTATGGGACTCTCTTTAACGCTTATTCCTATGTTTTCACTTGCTCATGGTTTTGATGAATTAGCTGTAAAAAGAGCGTTTAAATTTGTTATCGTCTCAGTAGCTGTAGTATTTGTAGGGGCAGTTTTAGGGTTTGAATGGCTTATGTTAATTGGATATGCTTTGAGTTTTATAGGGATATTATTCTACATCTATCAGATCTATATCATCGCTAAACTCACAGTAAGAAAAGAGATGGATGTCTGGGCAAAATCAATTATATTTGCTTTTGTGGCATTGTTTCTCTCTATATTATTGTCAGGCTTATATTTTTTTACGGAGTTACCAACTATGCTACATGCCTCTGTCTGGTTTTTACTTTTAGGGTTTGTCTCTTTTTTCATTATAGGGCACCTCTATAAAATTGTGCCTTTTTTGGTTTGGTTTGAACGTTTTGCACCACTGGTAGGAAAAGAAAAAGTACCAATGCTTCACGAAATGTACTCAAAAGAGGGTGCTAATATGATGTTTTGGTTTACGCTTGCTGGTGTATTACTAGGTGGAGTTGCTTTGCTTTTTGAGAGCGATATGCTTTTTAAGGCAGGAGGAAGTTTTCTGTTTACCGGTGCGATTTTTCTTTATATAACTATGAAGAAGATGTTGGCGTACGGTGAGTAATGTAGGGTGGGCATTCCTGCCCACCAATTTATCTAAGGTGGGCAGGAATGCCCAACCTACAAATAAAGGAATTTTATAAATGTGTAACATAACAAAAGAAACAGCTTTTGGAGCAATTAGTACAGTCATCGACCCGGAAGTTGGATTTAATCTCGTTGAGATGGGACTCATTTATGATGCCATTGTCGATGAAGCGTGTAATGTACAGGTGATCATGACACTCTCTACACAAGGTTGTCCTCTGCATCAGATGATCAAACAGTGGGTGGTAGAAGCCGTAGAAAAACTGGAAGGGGTAGGTACAGTTGAAGTAGAAGTTGTGTGGGAACCTGCCTGGAATATTAGCATGGCAGATGAAAATGTAAAAAAAGCCTTGGGAGGTATGTAGTCTATTAGATTAGTATGTTATACTTTTCTTGACTTACATTAAGGAACAGTATCTATGTTTAAACTTAAAGACATGCCCTTATTTTCGCAATTAAGTAAAGAAGATCTGGCTGAACTTCAATCTGAAATGCTTATACAGCACTATGAAAAAGACAGCATAGTCTTTTATGAGGGGGATGAGAGTGAATATTTACAGATACTGCTTGATGGTATCGTAAGACTCTATAAAACATCTCCCAAGGGTACACAAATACATATGCATAATTTTATTGCACCTGATGTTATTGCTTTATTTGCAGCTTTTGAACAGGTACCTTTTCCTGCAACATGTGAATTTTTATCTGATGGTATAGTAGGGTTGATTCCTTTAGACAAAATCTATGCTCATATGGAAAATGTAGATTTTTCTATCTCCTTGGTCTCTGCTCTTTCGAAACGTATGAAGTTGTTAGCAGATCTGCTTCATAAAGAGACCATCTATACTTCAGAAGCAAAAATCGCAGACATACTGCTTAACAATACGACAGTTTTTAAACGTCTTAAAAATAATGAAATCGCTTCTATCATCAATATGACACCAGAAACACTCTCTAGAATTCTGGGTAAATTTAAAAAAGAAAATATAATAACCATAAAATCACATGTAGTAACATTGCATGATAAAAATGCACTTTTAAAAATTATAGAGACAAATAAAATATAAGTCATCAATTTAATAAATGACTTATGGCCGATAAAGTCATTTATTTAAACGTCAAAAATTGATTATTTTAATGATTTAATATAATTTTCTTAAATAAATCAAAAAAATTGATATATGTCATAAAATATAAATATTTATAATGTTAATCTATTATGCTATAAAAATAAAAGGTATTGTTTTGTCTGTATTAAACAGCAAAGCTTCAGTGAAGATTAAAAAAAATAAAGAGGAGGAAAAATGTCATTAAATAGACGTGATTTTTTAAAAAATTCAGCAGCGGTAGCAGCAGCAGGTGCAGTGGGTATAACTGTTCCACAAGAAGCACAGGCAGCAGCAGCGAAGGCAGAATCTAAGTGGAGATGGGACAAGGCGGCTTGTCGTTTCTGTGGTACTGGTTGCGGGATTATGCTTGCAACTAAAAATGGGCGTATTGTTGCTGTAAAAGGTGATCCAGCTGCTCCGGTAAATAGAGGACTTAACTGTATTAAGGGTTATTTTAATGCGAAGATAATGTATGGTGCTGATAGACTTAAAACACCACTACTTCGTATGAATGCCAAAGGTGAGTTTGATAAAAAAGGTAAGTTTAAACCGGTTAGTTGGGAACGTGCCTTTGATGAGATGGAAGTGCACATCAAAAAAGCACTTAAAGCTTCAGGTCCTGAAGGTGTTGCAAACTTTGCATCAGGTCAGTACACTGTTATGGAAGGGTATGCTGCTCAGAAAATGATGAAAGCAGGATTTAGATCAAATGCGATCGATCCAAATGCACGTCACTGTATGGCATCAGCTGTTGTTGGGTTTTATCAAACTTTTG
>QMKT01000019.1 GCA_003646505.1 Campylobacterota bacterium | reverse complement strand
TTGGTATTGACGTACCAAATTTCCAATATGGAGCTGAAAGTTACATTACTGCTCCTCAAGCACATTAAGAAGAGGTTTACTTATGAGTAATACATTAAAAGGATTTAACGACAGTGCATCAACATTTAATGCTGATATGGATACAGCATTTGCTGTGCACTTCATACTTTCAGGAATATTGATTTTATCTGTGATTGTGCCGATGTTCTATTTCGCATGGAAATACCGTGCAGACAAAGTCAAAAATGAAGATATTGGTACATTAACACACCACACATTACTAGAAATATTATGGACAGCTATACCTGTAGCTGCTGTAATGGTTTTCTTTTACTATGGTAATACAACAATGCAAATGTTTAGAACAATGCCAGCAGAATCACAAAGTATTGTGGTTAATGTTGAAGGTTCTAAATGGAAATGGAAATATGAATATGCACCAAACAAAGCAGGTCACGTTCATAAGATAGGTGGGGTTTACGATAAAGAAAAAGGCACTATGGGCATGTCTGCTCTTTATGTTCCTGTAAACACTAATATTATCTTAAAAATGACAGCACCATTAAATGATGTGATTCACTCATACTTTGTACCAGCATTTCGTATGAAAGAAGATGTGGTTCCAGGCCGTGTTACAAAACAATGGTTCAACGCTTCTAAAGTGGGTGAGTATGATGTGGAATGTGCTGAGTACTGTGGTACTGATCACTCATACATGTATTCTAAGATCGTTGTTATGGAAAAAGCTGATTATGAAGCTTGGTACAATAGCACTGATAAAGATACACCAGCAGGTAACTTTGCTAAAGATGGTAAAGCACTTTATGCACAAAATGGTTGTGCTTCATGTCACTCTATTGACTCAGATGCAACTTTAGTTGGTCCAAGTCTTCAAGGTATAGGAGCTAAATATGATGCTCAATATCTTTCTGATGCATTGACTAACCCAGATAAAGATGTTCCAGAAGGATTCTACCCAGGTATCATGCCAGCGTTTAACCTTCCAGCTGAAGATCTTAAAACACTCATTAAATACATGGAAACAGGTAAATAATGATAAAAGACTTTTTTATAGTCACCAAGTTTGTTCTCTCCTTTGCAGTATCTTTGTCTGCACTCTTTGCCTATATTATGGCAAAGGGAGAGATTGGTTTAGATATGTTTCTTGCTACCTTCTCTGTGCTTTTAGTAGCCATGGGCGTTTCCACTCTTAATCAAGTACAAGAGTATAGAGAAGATTCCAAGATGGACAGAACTAAACACCGTCCCATAGCATCAGGCCGTATGTCACCGCGTACAGGAGTCATCATTGCAGTAGTATTGATACTTATCTCTTTTGGTCTTATTTATATGCTTTTAGGACTTACAGGTATCAACTTTTTTGCCTTTTCATTTATCTGGTATAACCTTATGTATACACCTTTGAAAAAAAGATCTGCATTGGCAGTTGTTCCTGGAGCATTGCTCGGTGTTGTACCTCCAGCTATTGGATGGTTGGTTGCAGGTCACACACTTTTTGAGATTGAATTTATTGCAGTAGCTGTTTACTATTTCATTTGGCAAGTACCTCACTTTTGGTTGCTTGTGATGCTCTTTCATAGTGACTATAAGGATGGTGGCTACCCGACAGCTATGCGTTTGTTTGGTGAAGGTACACTGCAAAGACTTACTTTTGTATGGTTAATGCTGACTATACAAGCCGGTGCATTCATGGTCTATACCTTTACAGTATATTCAAATATTACTATAGGTTTGTCTGTGATAATAGGGATATGGGCATTTGTGACATCTATGAAACTACTTAAAAAAGAGTTCAAACTTACAGATGCGCGTTCTATTTTTTGGAAGATCAATGCTGCTTTTTTAGGGATCATTGTATTGATCAGCATCGATGAGTATATTAAGCATCATCTATAGACTTATCTTTTAATAGCAGACAGTTCTGCTATTAATCCCTAGTACATAAAAAACTACTACACTTTCATAAACCTATTTTGAGGAAACATCATGCAAGAAAAAAACTATACACTTAACGATATTTTACTAAGCGTATTTACAATAAAAGAAAATAAAATGAAAAAAAGATTGATTCACAATTATGCGATCTTTGGCGGACTAAACAGTAACTGGATCAAATTGGTTTTTTTTATTTTGCCATTTGCCATGTATGCAGCTGTTTTCAATCCAACAGCATTTAAAGCATTGGGTATAGCGCAAGCCATCGTTTTTTATATCATACTTCTAGTAATGGCGATGCAAATTGTAGTGGGTGTAACATATTTTAATAATAAAAAAACCATTAAAAAAGCTACAAAAGAGTGGGAGAAATATTTTCCAAATATAGATTTTAGAATGATACTGTCATCAGGTGTTACTCCTTATGTAGATTTTAAAAAGCATTATGAATCAGCTTTAAATGATGGTCTTAATGAAGAGGCAATGAAAAAAAGACTAGTAGATGACTTTAGAAATATGGAAGAAGAAAATATTGTTCTTGTAGAGGCAATGAGAAAAGATAAAGAAAAGAAAGAAGGAAAATAGATGCTTAAGATTATAATTTTATTTACTGTGTTTACAATGGCTACACTCACGGCATCAAATGCAGATGATCTAAAGAATGCTTGTCATGAAAATAATGCTACGGCATGTTATTTGTATGGTTTGCCTTTAGTGACAGGAGATAATGAAAAGATACAGGATATTAGAGAAGAAGGACTTAGTTATATGCGTAAAGCTTGCTTACTAGATGAAACACGAGGGTGTGACATTATGGGTAAGAATTACTATAAAAATGAAAACTATAGAATAGCTAGAGAATATCTTGAAAAATCATGTGCTCGTAGTGTCAAATTTGCCTGTGAAATAATGGGAACGATCTACCGTGATGGTCATGCTGTGAGACCAGATGATGTAAAGTCAAGAGAATATTATGAACAAGCGTGTGACTTAAAAAGTGGAGATGCATGTTTTAATGTTGCTATCATTTATCGTGGTGGTTTTGGTGTGGTAAAAAGTAGAGAAAAAGAGAAAGCATTCTATAAAAAAGGATGTGACGAGGGACTTAAAGCTGGGTGTGATAGATTTGTTGAATTAGACAATGAAGACAAAGGCATTGAAACGGGTATTTGGGCAACTGTAAAGGGTTGGTTCAAATAAATAATTACGCTACATTATCATAATTAGGAGTAGTTTACTCCTAGTTTTATCAAAATAATTGATAGAAACCTATCAAATATAATCTTTTCTTTTATGTTAATATAAATATATTAATGCGTCATTTCTAATTTAAATCCCCTAAAACTCCCTAAAAATAGAATTACTTGATACGGATTAAGCTTTTAGGATAATTATTGTCTTATAATAATTACTGAATGTTGTAATTTTCAACATAGAATTTATATAAGGGGGTATGCATGCAATCAAACGCAGCATTGGAATATGATTATTCATTATCAAAAAAGTTTACTTTTCTAACTATTTTGTTTGGATTTTTAGGGATGTTAGTCGGTACAATTATTGCCGCACAAATGGCATTTCCAGAATTAAATTATCTACTGGGTGAGTACGGTACGTTCTCAAGATTAAGACCAATTCACACCAACACTGTGGTATTTGGATTTACAGTTTCAGGTATTTTTGCTACTTGGTACTATATAGGACAAAGAGTACTTAAAGTATCTATGGCAGAATCTAAATTTTTGATGTTTATTGGAAATCTTATGTTTTGGCTCTACTTTGTAGGTGCTTTATTGGCTACTATCTCTTTACTTTTTGGTGTTTCTTCATCTAAAGAGTACGCTCAGTATGAATGGCCTTTTGACCTGGTTGTTGTTGTAGTATGGGTACTTTGGGGTGTTTCTGTGATGGGACTTATCGGTATCAGAAGAGAAAAAGCACTTTATATCTCTGTATGGTACTATCTTGCCTGTTTCCTTGGTATTGCTATGCTTTACCTATTTAACAACATGGCTATTCCAACATATTTTGCTACTGAAGGTTTAGGAAATATTCTACACTCAGTATCTATGTACTCAGGAACAAATGATGCCCTCGTACAATGGTGGTATGGACATAATGCTGTTGCATTTGGATTTACTGTACCAATCGTTGGTATGATCTACTATTTCCTTCCAAAAGAATCAGGACAAGCTATCTATTCATATAAGCTTTCTTTACTCTCTTTCTGGGGATTAATGTTCGTTTACCTTTGGGCCGGTTCACACCACCTTTTATGGTCAACTGTTCCAGACTGGATGCAAACTATGGGGTCTGCGTTCTCTGTAGTATTGATCTTGCCTTCATGGGGTTCAGCGATCAATATGCTTCTTACAATGAAGGGTGAGTGGAATCAGTTAACAGACAACCCACTCATTAAGTTTATGGTACTTGCATCAACATTCTATATGTTGTCAACGATTGAAGGTCCTATCCAAGCAATCAGATCAGTAAATGCGATTGCACACTTTACAGACTGGATCCCAGGGCACGTTCATGACGGTGTACTTGGTTGGGTTGTATTTATGATAATGGCAGCTATATTCCATATGGCTCCACGTATGTTCAGGAGAGAAATTTACTCTAAAAAACTTATGGAAGCACAATTCTGGCTTCAAACAATAGCTGTTGTTCTTTACTTTACATCTATGTGGATCGCAGGTATTACACAAGGTATGATGTGGAGAGCGGTAGATGAGTATGGTAACTTGATGTATTCTTTCATTGATACAGTAACTGTACTTCATCCTTACTATGCGATTAGAGCGCTTTCAGGTGTCATGTACCTTGTTGGTTTCTTGATGTTCGCTTACAATATTTATAAAACTATGACTTCAGGCAGACAATTATCTGAAGAACCACAGTTTAGAACACCTATGGCATAAGGAGGTAGTTATTATGTTTTTTCATTGGTTAGAAAAAAATCCATTCTTTTTCGCTGCGGCGATATCGATTGTTATCTCTTTTGCAGGGCTTATTGAGATCGTTCCAAACTTCGCTAAAGCGGGGAAACCACTAGTTGACTTGAAACCACGTACGGTTCTTGAGCTTGCTGGTAAAAATGTGTACATGAAAGACAACTGTATGTCATGTCACTCACAAATGATCCGTCCATTTAAATCTGAGACAGATCGTTATGGTGATTATTCACTTTCGGGTGAGTACGCTTATGACAGACCATTCCTTTGGGGTTCTAAAAGAACAGGTCCAGACTTGCACCGTATCGGTAACTACAGATCAACGGACTGGCACGAAAACCATATGTTTGCACCTGCAGATATCGTACCTGGCTCAATTATGCCAGCGTATAAACATCAGTTTACTAACTTAGCTGATATTGAAACGGCTTATGCTGAAGCAGTTACAGTTAAAAATGCTTTCCATACACCATATGGACCGGAGTTCAAAAGAACCAGAGCAGCATGGGATGCACACAGACCAAAAGTACTTGCAGATGCAAAAGCAATTGCGGATGACATGAAAAACAAAGATGTTAAAGAAGCAGTTGCGAATGGTCAAGTACCTGAGATCGTAGCACTTATTGCTTACCTTAATAGTTTGAAGTAGTAGTACGAAATGGATATGGATCTTAGAAACCTACAAGGGTATGCGAGTTTTGCTATGAGCATATTCTTAGTGGTGATGTTGTATTGGTATATCATACACCTGTACAGATCTGAGAAAAAGGGTGAGCGTGATTATGAAAAATATGGGAAAATTGCACTGGATGACGAAGTCACCAGTACACCTGTAGAAGATAAACCCGCGTCAGAAAGAGAATATAAGGAGGAGAATAAATGAATGCATTAATGATAAAAGCGTTAGCATTTGCAGCTATACTTATTATAGCAACTATTGCGGTAGTAATGAGCCTGGATATTGATATTGTTGGGGACTCAGTAAATGCTATAACAATGGGTGGTGCTATTGCTATTGCTGTGATCACAGCAGCAGTTTCGGTTAAATATATTAACCAAATGAAAACAGATACAGCGACAGGAACACTGGTTGATGATAGCTGGGATGGTATAGGTGAGATGACCAATGAACTTCCATCAGGTTGGGCCTACTCATTTTTGGCTGTATTTATGTGGTCTATGTGGTATGGTTTTGCAGGTTACCCTATTAATGAGTATAGCCAAATAGGTGAATATAATGAGGAAGTTTTAGCTTATAATGCTAAATTTGAAGCACTACATAAAGATGCAGATGCTGCAACGTTGCAAGAGATGGGTGAGTCTATCTATTTGGTTCAGTGTGCACAATGTCATGGTAATGCAGGAGACGGGCTTGATGGTAAAGCGCATGACTTTACTTCTAGAATGACTAAAGACCAAGTACTTGATGCTATTAATAATGGTTCCAACACTTTAGGTTATGCTATGGGTGCAATGCCTGGAGGTCTGGCACAAGGTGCAGATGCTGAAGCTATTGCGACCTATGTCGCTGGCAGCATGAAAGGTGAACGACCTGCATCATTTGTAGCATGTTCATCATGTCACGGAGAAGATGGTAAAGGGAATGGCGGTATGTCACCAAATCTTGTAGCTTATGATGCAGCATTAATGAATAACGTCATCAAAAATGGTAAAAAAGGCTCTATGGGTAAAATGCCAGCATTTAAGACGTTGATTACGCCTGTACAAGAAAAAGCATTGACTGTTTATGTTCAGTCATTGTTAAACTAAGGAGTTTAAAATGGCAGAAAATACAAAAAGAAACGTATTTGGATTGCATGGCGTATTTGGAGTTTTAATTTCAATTGTGGGGATTCTTGTAATCCTTGTAATTTTAATGCTTATGAGCATTGTTGTGCAAAGAGATGCAGCAAAGAATCCTTATGATCCATCTGTTATTAGGGATGTGAATAACCTTAAAATGAGATCTATAGATAACTGGAACTATTCATTTCAAGCACCGAAAAAGGATAAATAATGATTAAATATATGGATAAAGTACTTATTGCGTGTATGATATTTGCTGCAGTTGCAGCAATGTATTTGTCATTTACAAGTAGTACGAACCTTTTATACGTAGGTTAAATATGAATAAAGCTAAAGTAAGGGCAAGCGTGCTTGCCGTACTTGCTTTATGGATGCTTCCACTTCTACTGAATGCTACACAACTCCTCAGAAACGACCTTTTAAAATTAGAAGCTGTACAACTCATAGATAAAATGGGCGAAGAACTTCAAGAAAAAACAGGTGTCAATGCCTATGTTATTGCAACCAATGAGCATTTTCCTGAGAGATTTAATTTAGTAGAACACAGTAAGCAATATGAAGCAAAGTTAAGTAAGCCGTATGTATTGTTTATCTTTGCTCCTTATGCAACGATAACAAAGAAAGCAAAAGCACGTGGAAGAGTAGGGATCATACCTTCTTCTGACAGTGTAAAAGCACTCTATAACTATGATGATGTACGAGATGCCGGTATCAATATTGTTGCTATTAAGGACAGTAATACGGATGAAGATAAGTTCAATATAGGGGTACTTCAAGCCTATTCAGTTCTTGCCGATAATATCGCCGCTTCCAAGGGTATAAAATTAGAAAAAACGATTCCAGATGAGATGGGTACCATGGTGACTATATTGAGAATACTTGTCTATGCAGGTACCGCAATATTACTTTGGATATTTGTACTTAGATCATTATGGATAAGGATGAGAGATGGAAAACAAGAATAAAAAAACCTATTGGCCGCATATGATAGTGGGCTTTTTGGGCATAGGTATGACATTGGGTTACTGGACAGTGAAGTCAGCCTCATCTTTGCCAGTACAAGAGTCAAACCAGTATATGTTGAAGTATCAAATGGCTGATCTTACTATCAATGAAATATTGGAGAGTCAAAAAACGTTTGATAAAGTGTATACTATAGAGATACAAGATGTGCAGATGATGGTGATGACAGACAATGTTAACAGCAACCGTCCTCAGCCTAATCCTGTAAAACTTAGTTTCGGTACAAATCATTTTTCTTATCTTGTGCGTAAAAAAGATGGTACTGTAGTGAATGATGCCAAGGTAAGTTTTCTACTTACGCAACCACATTCAAGAAAAAATGACGTCTATTTAGAGAATGTTGTTTCTAGCAATGGCAGATATACGACAGAAGATCTTGAGATCAAAAACGCGGGGAGATATACACTGCAGTTGAGAGTTGTTGTGCCTGGTAGCACTGGCTTTAGTGCGATCCCAGCCTATCTTAAGCCCCCTAAATAGTCATAGAGAATATCTTACCTTCGGGCTGGTTTTCTGCCAGTCTTAGGTCAAATGCCATACAAACATTTCTTACAAACATACGTGCAGATTCTTTAACTGCAAGTCTGTTATCATACACTTCTATCAGTTTATCTTCTTCCATTTCTTCAAGTCGTTTCAGTATCTCAGGCATGGTATCTAGTTTCATCTCATCATTTTCCCATGAAGTCTCAAGGTTACACATGAGGTTTAAAATATGTTGACGCACTATGAGATCTTCTGCACTAAGCAGGTGCCCTCTAAAAACAGGCAATTTACCTTCATTGACCCTGTTGACATAATCTTCTACACGTTTTTCATTTTGTGCAAAAGAGTACCATGAATCAGAGATGGAAGACATGCCCAGACCTATCATAAGTTTAGTTTTACCGGCAGTGTACCCCATAAAGTTTCTATGGAGTTTTTTATTTTTCATTGCTTTGTAAAGCGAGTCTGTAGGTAATGAAAAGTGATCCATACCTATCTCTTCGTATCCTGCTTCAAAAAAGAGTTGTTTACCCAATTCATAGAGTTCTCTTTTGTATTCATCTTTAGGCAAGTCATTCTCATCAAATCCTCTTTGCCCTACACCTTTTATCCAAGGTACATGCGCATAAGAATAGTATGCGATACGGTCTGGTCTAAGTGCTACTGTATTAGCGATAGTTGTTTTAATATTTTCTTTATTTTGATGTGGTAATCCAAAGATAATGTCATGAGAGATAGATCCAAAACCTATCTTGCGTGACATATTATTGATCTTTTCTACTGTCTCATAAGTCTGAATACGGTTAATGGCTTTTTGTACGGTTGGGTCATAATCCTGGATACCAAAAGAGGTACGGTTGAATCCTAGATCAAAAAGTGTTTGTAGTTGTTCTTCTGTTGTTTCATTTGGATGTGCCTCAAAAGAAAAATCATAGGTCTCATGAAGTGTGGCATCTTCTAAAATACCCTCTATCATACGTTTAAGGTTTGCAGAGGAGAAGAAGGTAGGTGTACCTCCACCAAGATGGATCTCGGCAATGGAGGGTTTGTCATCCAAAAGATCCACATAGAGTTTCCACTCTTTAAGTACAGTATCGATGTATGTATCTTCTACAGTGTGCTGTTTGGTGATGTGTTTATGACAAGCACAGAAAGTACAAAGACTCTCACAGTAAGGCATGTGGATGTACAAAGAGATGCCCTCCTGCGTATTACTCTCATTGAAAGAACGTTTAACAGTCTCTTCCCAGTCAGATTCTTTGATGCCTTCTTTATCCCAAAATGGAACAGTAGGATAAGAGGTGTATCGTGGACCCGGAATGTTGTATTTTTGTATGAGTGCGGAGTTGCTTAAGTATTGCATTGTCATCCTTGATGTATATTGGTAAGGATTATATCTAAAAGCCGATTTAAGAAAAATGATATACGTCAATGTTACTTCTGCTATGTTATACTTCTTCTATGATAAGAATTAAAATTCAATGCATGCGAAGCACTAAATGCTGAGTCGTAATCAACTGCATATATATCCAACTTCAAGAGCTTTAAGAACAGTAAGTACACAACATAAAGAGTTGAACGGCTTTTTACCTACACTCATGCGTATGGATGAGTTTGAACAGCGAACTATATTGCTTGAAAACAGAATGCAGATAGACCCTTTACAACGAATATTAATTTTGCGTGAAGCAGCAAAGTTTGAAGCGTTTGAAGATTTAAAGCTAGATATCTCTTTGGTAAGGTTTTTTACCAAGAGTGATGCCTTGTTTAAATTTTTTGAAGAGTTGGCAGCAGAGCAGATAGATTTTATGACTTTGTCCCAGGCTGATGCCTATGCAGAGTTTGGTACGCACTTGGAAATACTCGAAAGACTTTTGGAAAATTACAAAAGGCTTTTGGATGAGAAGGGCTATACAGATAAAGCCTTTATACCTGGTAGTTATATACTGAATATAGGTTTTTTAAAAGGGTATGAACACATAGAAATCCATCTTGAAGGATATTTGAGTCATTTTGAACTTGAACTGTTAGAAAAGATCTCTAAAGAATCATCATTGACCGTCCATTATACCACTTCGAAGTTCAACAAAAAAATGCAAGAGCGTTTTGGGATGCTAGGCATTGCCTTGGAAAATGGTCAACATATCAGTTTTTCTATGACAGATAAAAAAGTGTTAACGATGCAGAAGAATGAGAATGCTATCCATGCAAAAGTGTATGCTGTAGAAGAGAGAGAAGAACAGATCGCTGTAGCCTTTGCCAAGATAGAAGAGATGGTTGGCTCAGGGATGAAAGCAGAAGAGATCGTACTGATACTCCCCGATGAGAGTTTTAAAGAACACTTTACCATTTTTGACAGACACAATAACCTGAACTTTGCGATGGGATATGACTACAGTAATGGACGTATCTATAAATCGTTAGATGCACTTTACGGATACTGGCAAAGTTTTGATGTGGAGAGTAAAAAACTGCTTGAACGTTATGGCTTGAACGTTGAAGAGATTGAAAAGATATCTGCAAGTAAAAAAATGAATGTGGGTAGTTTTTTTACCTGTATTGATGGATTAGGGTTACATGACAGTCCTTTATTGGAGGGAGAAAAAAAAGAAAAGTTCAATGAACGGGTGCATGAGAAGTATCTGCACTTCATAAAAGTATTAGAAACTGAAGAGCTAGGTTTGAAAGAGTGGCTCTTTTTATGGCTCAAGGCACTTTCAAAAGTAACGATGGATGATGTGCGCGGTGGAATGATAACTGTTATGGGAGTACTTGAGACCAGAGGTGTGCATTTTGAAGGTGTGGTTATCGTAGATTTTAATGAAGGAGTCGTACCTGCCACTTCCAGTAAAGACCAGTTTTTAAACTCACAAGTACGGGCTTTTGCAAATCTGCCTACTAAAAATGACAGAGAAGCTTTGCAGAAGCAGTATTACAAACGTCTTTTGGAACAAGCATCACAAGCAGTGATACTCTATAGTACTTCGGACAATAAACTGCCTTCAAAATTTCTTTATGAATTACAATTGGAAAATGCAGAGCAGACGCAAGCACAATTTGACTTACTCTATGCACAACCTTCACAACTGAAAGATGACGACGATCCTCGTGTAGAGCATTTCAATGCACAGGACATCACTTGGTCAGCCTCAAGATTGAAGACTTATCTGGAATGTAAGCGAAAATACTACTACCGTTATATGCAGAAGATACAGGCTAAAGATGATGATGAACTCAATGAGGGTTCATTTTTGCATACAGTTCTTGAACGTATACATGAGAACCATGACCGCTATACTTCAAGTAACGAACTAGAATTAGCTATACATAAACAGTTAGATGTACTTCTTCCTTTTGATGATGCGAAGACTGCCTATAGAAAACTGCTTTGGAAAGAGAAGTTAAAGGGCTATATAGAGACACAAATAGCACACTTTCAAGCAGAGTGGAAGGTGGTACACAGAGAAAAAGAGTTTACTGCTCAGATAGGTGGTTTAAATTTCAAAGGGCGTATCGACCGTATAGATCAAAATGCTACAGACACTTTGGTCTTAGACTATAAAAGTGGGAATGTGGATAAAGAACCTAAAAAACTAAATCCAGATAAACTAACAGATTTTCAGATGAGTATCTATTTACAACTATTAGCAGATAAATATCAGAATATCTCCTTGGCTTTTTTAAAGATATTAGATGGAGGAGAGATGCAGAAAGTGACACTGCTAGAAGAGAGAAATGAACTTCTTGAAGAACATATAGCCACTTTAAAACAGACAAAAAGCTTTGTGGCTGAGAAATGCGAAGATCTTCAAAAATGTAAATGGTGTGAGTTTACGCTTATGTGTGAGAGAGGAGAGTATTTATAAATACAAATTATTTAAAAAAGATACTGTAAAATCATTAGCATGAAAATAAAAAAATACGAAGATACAACTAAAAATAGTATATTTAATTAATAATTATAAGCTTAAAGTTGACACAAAAACATAATTATACTATAATTATAAAAAGGAGTCACTATGCAAGTTTTACTTATAGATATAGGTACAAGTAAAGGCATACGTATACCTGCTTCTGTACTGAAAGAGATAGACGCACCTAAGAGCTTTGAATTACGTATCGAAGAGGGTAGTATAGTACTTGATGTTGTGGAAGAACCGCGTATGGGTTGGGGTGAGAAGTTTAAAAATGGTGAGAATGCCTTACTTATAGACGATACACTAGATAGGGATGAGATATAAGCAATACTCAGTAGTCATTGTAAATCTCAATCCAACAGTAGGCTCTGAGATACAAAAGACTAGACCATGCTTGGTTATATCGCCAAATGAGATGAACTACTCTAATGTCATCGTAGCTCCTATGACTTCAAAAAAGAAAGACTACCCAACAAGAGTGCAACTCAGAGTCGATAGCTTTGCGGTACTTGATCAGATACGGACTATCTCAGTTAAAAGAATAGTAAAAGTGACGGACACAAAAATAAGTAAAAAAAAGATAGATGAGGTAAAGAAGATTATTAAAGAGATGTTGGTAGATTAAATAGATGAGTCAAAACCCAAACTTCAAACCATTTTTAGCCTACTCCGCTTCAGCAGGATCTGGAAAAACCTTTGCCTTATCTGTTCGCTACATATCACTGCTCTTTATGGGAGAATCCCCTAACAGCATACTTGCCGCAACCTTTACTAACAAAGCAGCAGCAGAGATGCGTCAGAGGGTAGTGGATTCCTTACGAAATCTGGGGGAGAATGAAGCATTTCTAGATGCTATTGTTGTGCAAACAGGATTGAGTCATGAAGAGTTGTTTGCTAAACAGCCTGAGGTTTTGGCTCGATTTTTGGCTTCCAACTCTTACATCGTGACACTTGACAGCTTTTTCTCCGGTATTTTACGTTCTGCTTCTTTGGAGTTAGGTCTTGAACCTGACTTTGTGACCAAAACGGAGGGTGAAGATACGCTTGAAAAACACTTTTTAGATGAGGTACAAGCTGAAGGACTACTCTCCAACTTGGTTAAGTTGGCTATGGATATAGAAGACAAGAGGTTTGGAAAGATCTTTGACCTGATGCAGAACTTCTACAAAGTTGACCCTTTGTTGCCAGATACAAGTTATGAAGTTCCCAATATCACTAACTTAGAAAAAGAGATAGATATCTGTCGTGAGTCACTATCTCAATTGGTAATAGCATCAGGAGCATCAAAAACAGCTATTGGAAATTTTTTACCTATGAGAACTAAAATACTTTTTTCAAAAGATGTGTTTAAAAAAGTTAGTCTTTTAGAGCATAGAAATTATAAAAAATATGTAGAACAAAGTCCTCAAATAGATGAGAAGTTCTTAGCATTAAAAGTCTTACTATCCCAATGGGCAAAGATGAGAGAAATGTTAGTACTGCATAATCTTTTTAAGATCTATGATTACTACAAAAATGCAACGATCACCAATGCCAAAACTTCAGGTGTCTTGACTTTTGATGATTTGACCTATTTTACATACAGGCTTTTACATGAGAGTATGAGTAAAGAGTTTTTGTATTTTAAAATAGATGCAAAGTTCAAACATATACTGCTTGATGAATTTCAAGATACTTCTACCTTACAGTTTTTATTACTCCAACCACTTATTGATGAGATCTTTGCAGGACATGGACAGAGTGAATTTAAGAGCTTTTTTTATGTGGGAGATACGAAACAGTCACTCTACCGTTTTCGGGGTGGGGTAGAAGAACTCTTTGACAACGTGGCAGATAACTATGGTGTGAATATAGAACAGATGGATACCAATTATAGATCTTCTAAAAATGTGGTGGAACAGGTTAATCACTGGTTTGAACATACTATGGAAGGGTACACTGTGCAGAAGAGTAGAGCTGGAGCATCTGAAGGGTATGTAGAAGTATTAGAGTCTGAGGAACTCATAGACGAAGCGGTGACACAGGTCAAAAGACTTTTAGATCTAGGTATAAATGTAGATGAGATCGCTTTTTTGGTACATACAAATAAAGATGGACAAAGTTTGCAGGAAGCCTGTGAACATGAAGGCATACACACGCTTTTGAAAACCTCGTCTTCTTTAAAAAATATGCCTAAAATAGCAGCTTTGGTCGCGATGTGTGAATATCTGTTCTTTGGAGAGAAGATAGATGCACAGGCTATGCTGCTCAAAGTGAATAAAACCTTAGAAGAAGTAGATACTGCATGGTTCTCTGCGTTTATGTCTCCTTTGCAGGTTGTAGATAGACTGGTACGTGAATTTGGTTATTTTGATGATGACTTGAACGTGCTTAAGCTTTTGGAATTTGCCTCTTCCTTTTCTGACATACCAACTTTTATAGAAGAGTTTCAAAGTTCGAGCATTGCTGTGGCATCCAACACTGTGCACGGTGCAAAGATCATGACCGTCCATGGCTCAAAAGGTTTGGAGTTTGAGTATGTCATACTCTTAGATAAACTGACACGTAAAAACGCTGATAAATCAGCACTTATCTATCATTACAATGACAACCTTTATATAGATCAAATTCTCTACAGAACCAAAGGCAGAGAAAACTTTGATGAGAACTATGCCACTATCATGGAAGAGAGAAAAGTTTCTGCGTTAAAAGACAGTAAAAATGTACTGTATGTGGCACTTACACGGGCAGTGGAGGGTTTGATAGTGATACGAAAGCCTAAAGAGTCTGTTTTTGATGAGATAGGAATGGAGACAATGTGCATTGGTGCATTGAGCGTTCAGCGTTCAGCGTTGAGCATTCAGAAAGAGCAGAAAATTGTACCTATCGTGCTTTCAAATTATGGGACACAGGAGACTCTCACTCCAGAGGGGGAAGAAGAAAAAGATTATGAAGCCATCCTTTTTGGTACGGCATTACACTATACTTTAGAGATGCTAGGTTCATTTGACGAGGGTAGTTTATCTGCTGCGATGATGTCTATGAATAATAAATATGGACAGCAACTCAGTCATGAGCGTATAGATGAGATAGAAAAACGCAGCAGGGAACTTATAGAAAATAAAGCATTTCAGTCCTTACTTCAGGGTGCAAAAGTACGTAAAGAACAATCATTTAGTTTTGAAGGTGAACTCAAACAGATCGATTTGCTTTTGGAGTATGAAGATCACAACCTTGTTGTAGATTATAAAAGTTCCAAGAAATATGTAGTGAAACATCAAAATCAGGTTGGACATTATAAAAAAGCCATCGCAAATATCACAGGAAAAAGAACAGAAGGAATGATTGTTTATCTTTTATCGGGAGAAATTGAAACTATAAACTTAAACTATTCTTAATTTAAATAAATTTTAAGGTTAAGTGGGTATTATTCTTCCACAAAAGAGCTAAGCTCATATTTTAACAAGGAAATTCACATGAAATTAACATCAGTTCTTAAACCTGCTGACGTACAACGTGACTGGGTTTTGATCGATGCAGATGGTAAAACATTTGGTCGTATCTTAACTGAAGTAGCGACACTTCTTAGAGGTAAACATAAACCATCATTTACACCAAATGTAGACTGTGGTGACTATGTAGTAATCATCAATGCTGAAAAAGCAAAATTCTCAGGTAAAAAACTAGAAGATAAAGAATACTTTACTCACTCTGGATACTTTGGTTCAACTAAAAGTAAAAAACTTGACGATATGTTAGAAAACCACACTGAAAAACTTTTCAGATTGGCTGTAAGAGGTATGCTTCCTAAGACTACTCTTGGTAGAGCAATGCTTAAAAAACTTAAAGTATATGCAGGTGCAGAGCACCCACATACTGCACAAATCAATAAGGAAGCGTAATCATGGCAACACTTTATGCAACAG
>QMKT01000018.1 GCA_003646505.1 Campylobacterota bacterium | reverse complement strand
GTAATTTGCATTGTCCACTTTAAGTTTAATTTTATTTGCATCAGTATTGTTTATATTTAGATTATAGTTATATCCCTCACCGGTATTTGTAAAATTATAGGAGTTCCCATCTTCAACACCAAAGCGTATAGGATGATCATTGTCTGTACTGATACGACCTTGCCAGAAGAGACCAGCCCATTTGACCCTTGATCTTTTACTTCGGTCAAAGGTATCAGGAAACATAATATATGATGAGCTTGAATTCCATGTAGATGCATCTTCCGAGGGTGATGTGACCTCATCAATATCGATATATTTACTTACTCTTCTGTTACTTGTTTCAAGCTTTATGTCATTATTGTCCTGACATGTCCCTCCATAACCGTCTGTTTTTTGAGTTAAACACATTATGGTGTTACCGGCAAGTGCATAATTACCTACTAAATTTCTGGTAAATGGTGGATTTATGAGGGTAAAAGGAAATTCACTACCTGAGGTATAGTTTGTATCATTGGAGACAGTAATGGTTACGATAGCTGTATCAGTAGCGCCTATTATGTCCGTAATAGTATACTCAAAGCTATCTTCACCGGTAAATCCTACAGCTGACCTATATTCAAAATCACCAAACCTCGTGAGTGTAAGTGTACCGTTTGCTGGAGCTGTATTGCTTGTGACTGAGATACTGGTACCACTATCATTACCAATCACATTTCCACTCAGTGCAGTATCTGTAAAGACACTATAGCTGTCATTTACAGCATCCGCTGCATCTGGGTTAGTGATAGTGATGGTAACAGTTGCTGTATCTGTATTATTTGATGCGTCAGTTATATCGTAAGTAAAACTGTCGATTCCACTATAACCAGATGAAGGAGTATACGTAAAGTTACCGTTAGCTTGAATTGCCAATATTCCATGAGAGACGTCGGTATTACCTGTTACCGTAAAAGCGCCTACTCCACTATCATTTTGTAATACATTATTGTTTAGAGGAGTATTTATGAGTGTTGTGTAAGTATCATTATTCGCATCAGCTTCTAGAGAAGGTGTAAAAACAACATCTAGTTGATGCTCAATATTGGTATTTCCGTTGCCATTGTTAAAATAATAAATATAGACATAGAATTCACCGGCACCTGTAAAAGTGAGTTGTGAAGTTTTTAATCCATCCAATGTTAATGGACAGCCATCGGTACTAACACTGAATCTAGCCATATCTCTATCAATTCTACTAAGATCAATATCTACTGTACCGGCACGATCTACAGTAAATTTATATGCACGGTTCATAGCTGTTGCACCTGGCCCTACATTCCAATTAGAATTGTTATAAACAGGTGATGTGTATGATGTATGAGTATCTGTAAAGTCATCACTGTCTCTCAGTGTGGAACATGATGGGGGAAGAGTATATTCGACTTCAAGTCTGGGAGCATTACTGTTACTTTCATTTCGAGAATCAGCCCTACGCCTACATTCATTATCTGTACACCCTGCACCAGGTCTTATAAAGATTATTAGATCATCTTCTGCATATCCTGTACGATTAACGATCTCTTGAATAACAGGACTAATATCATTGGTATAGTAGTACTCATTATTTTCCCATCTAGAAGGATTCCAATTTACTTCTGCATTGGTACCATTGGAGTTCAGACGGGATGAAAGTTCAGAATTATCAGAAGAAAAAGAAGCAGCATCATCAACAGACTCACCAGAGATTATAAGAGAAGTGTCTCCATTGTCATTTGCATCTGCTCTAAAACGTATTCGTGCACTTGTGATAGATGCACCTTGAGGGATATCTACTTCATTAAATCTTAAACCAATGATTTGGATCCCTCTATCCGGGCTACCACCAGAATCATATGCCATTTCAAGATCACTACTGCCCAGAGACATGGACCCATTAGCTCTTTCTTCCGCATCGTTGTTGTCATTATCCAAAGTATAGGTTGCAGCACTTGCCAGAGAAGAGAGTAGTATGATCATGGCAAAAAGATGAAATAGTGTTTTGAATAGGTTATGTGAATGTTTCATAGTAATTCCCTTTTCTTTGTAGAAGTTGAGCTGTCTATGTCACAAAGAAAGTAAGTTTAACTCTGAGTACATGAGGTAGCCCAGCCGTCTCAATGAGACCCGTGGCTTTCCGTCTCTGCCTCGCGACAAATTTGGCTTTATCTACTATAATTTTACTATTATCCCACAGCTTAACTTAAATAGCTATTAATAAGTATTTTTAATAGTGGTGTTTTTATTTTATTGATATAGATATCAAATTTATGTTATGATAACAGTAGGTTTTTATTATATTTTAGAAAAAAAGGTTATACAATGGTAGAAAAAAGATCTGCTTTTACAATGATAGAACTTATTATGGCAATAATTGTTTTAGGTATATTGGCAGCCATTGCAATGCCTAGACTAGATAGAGATGTGAGGCAGGAAGTGGCAGGTCAGTTATTGACAGATATAAGGTTTACACAGCATATGGCACTGATGGATAACGTAGTTAATCCGGAAAATGCTAATTGGCAAAAGGCATTTTGGACGATAGGTTTTCAAGAATGTGGAACGAATGACAATGTTTTTTATTATGTCGGGTCAGATAAAAATTACGGAGGAAGCCTAGGTACGGATGAGATGGCTATTGATGCGAGTAATGGCAAAAAAATGGTCACGAGGGCTTATAATCCATGTCTAGGTCCTGATAGTGTAGCATCAGATACGAGCCGAAGAACTTTTATAAGTAAAAAAGGTATCAGTGATGTTGATTTCACAAATTGTAATCCACAGACGGGTTCTGCAGGGACAGATAATGGAAGATATATCGGTTTTGACAATTTGGGAAGACCACATAAAGGGCATTTTGGCTCAACAAGTCCTGATTATAGTACTACTATGCAGGACGAATGCAAGATTGCTTTTAAATTTGTTACGGGAAGTGATATAAGTGATATAGAGATCATCATTGAACCAGAATCTGGTCATGCATACATAGTAGGTTATGAGAAGTCATAACGTCATCATTGGATGGCTGTTGTAAATTCCCCTTTTTTAGTACTTTACATAGGTAGAATTATATTAGCATATTAATACGTTTTATACCTATTTTGAGATAGTATAAAGGTATTATATATTTCAAAAACAGGATTCAAATTTGAAGAAGCGTATTTTATTGAGTTTGGCAATCGCATTTATGTTTGCAGGATGTGGCGGTAGTGATGAAGAGGTAGCGGAGTTTAATAAACCGGCATTGTACTGGTATCAGAAGATAGCTGACAGTATTTCCCGGGGAAATATGGACAAAGCTGATGCGTATTATATCTCTCTTAAGAGTGAGCATATGCGTTCACCACTTATGCCAACTACGATGATGATGCTCTCTCATGCGCATATGAATAAAGAAGAATATCTGCTTGCAAACTATTATCTCGATGAGTATAACAAACGGTATGGTGAAGGTGACAGTCGTGAATATACTGATTTTATGAAACTGAAAGCTTCATTTTTAGGTGTGAAAGATGTGTATAAAGATCAAAAGCTTATCATGGACAGTATTGAATCGTCTAAAGTCTATATCTATCGTTACCCAGGGTCTGCATATGCGCCGCTTGTGAATACGATGCTTATACGGTTACACATGAGTCAATATCTGCTTAATGAAAATATTGCTGCTCTGTATGAGAGAACCGATAAACCAGATGCTGCCAAAATATATAGAGATAAAAATAAAGGTTCTGTTGTTGAAATGACCGATATTACACCACCTGAAAAAGGTATAATAGGATATGTGTTTGATTGAGAGCAGATGCTCTTAATTAATGATGAATTTTGAATGATGAATTTTGAATGATTGTGTGTGGTGCAGTTGCTCTGCTTCGATCATAAATATTGCAATAATTCTTTCATAAAAGCACTCTTTAAAGTGCCTTCCATCATTCAAAATTCAACATTTAGAATTTAGAATTTAAAATTTATCTCCAAAGGATTTCTTATGCAACTCAGCGATTATGATGCATTACCCACTACTCTTCCGGTAGTCGTAGAGGATGAACTTTTTCTTTATCCTTTTATGATCAGCCCTATTTTTCTTAGCAATCAGAAAGACATTGATGCTGCTACAGACGCAATGGAAAATAACTCTTTACTTTTTGTCACGTCCTCCATGCCGGGTAAAGAGGGAAGTCGGGATTTTGATGCCATGTATAAAGTAGGTGTGATAGGCTCGATCATGCGTAAAGTTCATATACCTGACGGCAGAGTAAAGATACTTTTCCAAGGGCTTTCCAGAGGAAAAATACTTGAGCCGCAAGAAGGAACGTTTAATCGTGCTGTTATAGATATAGTGACTTTAAAGGATTATAATAAACTGAAAGCAGATGCTCTCATGGATATTTTGAGAGACAAGATAAAGAAACTCTCGTCATTAAACTCTCAAATACCTGCAGACCTTATACGAACGATAGAAGAAAATGATGAGCCTAACCGTATAGCAGACCTGGTTTCATCCATGTTAAAACTTGACAAAGAAGTTGCTTATGTACTCTACATTGAACTTCACATAGAAAAGCGTTTGTTGGGACTCATTGATATTGTTACTTCTGAAATAGAAGCTGCAAAAGTACAACGTGAGATACGTACAAAAGTACATACAAAGATAGAACAGACCAACAAAGAGTATTTCTTAAAAGAGCAACTCAAAGAGATACAGCAAGAGTTGGGTATGGATACGCAAAGAGAAGAAGAGATTGCTACATTCCGTGAGAAAGTAGCAGCACTGAAACCGCATATGCAGGAAGATGCTTTTAAAGAGATCTCTAAGCAGTTGGACCGTTTTGCCCGTATGCATCCAGACTCTGCAGATGCCAATGTGCTTCAGACTTATTTGGAATGGGTACTTGAACTTCCTTTTGGAAAGTTGACGAAGAAAAACTTAAATGTAAAAGATGTTTCATTTGAACTTGATAAAGACCATTATTCTTTGGAAAAACCAAAAGAACGTATTGTTGAATTTTTTTCTGTGCGTGAACTGGCAGATCTTAGAGGTATTAAACAAAAAGAGACTGGGGGTGTTATACTCTGTTTTGCAGGACCTCCAGGTGTTGGTAAAACTTCACTTGCAAACTCAATAGCTACCGCACTTGGAAGACCGCTGGTACGTATGGCACTGGGTGGACTGGAAGACGTGAATGAACTTAGAGGTCACAGACGTACTTATGTGGGTGCAATGCCCGGTCGCTTGGTGCAAGGGCTGATAGAGGCCAAAAGTATGGATCCTGTCATTGTACTTGATGAGATAGATAAAGTAGGGCGTAGCATGAGAGGTGACCCTACCGCGGCACTGCTTGAAATACTTGACCCCGAACAAAACAGCAAATATAGAGATTATTATTTAAATTTCAACATTGATCTAAGTAAAGCTATTTTTATCGCTACGGCTAATGATGTGGGTCGTATACCTGCACCATTACGGGATAGAATGGAGTTTATAGGACTAAATTCTTATACGCCAAAAGAGAAGTTTGAAATAGCAAAACGATATTTGATCCCTCAAGAACTTAAAAAACATGCTCTAAAACGCAGAGAGTTTTCTATGTCAGATAAAGCGTTGAAAACGTTGATCGATGAATATACAAGAGAAGCAGGGGTAAGAAATTTACGCCGTAGGGTTGCAGGGTTGATGCGCAAAAGTGCAAGACAATTTTTAGAAGATAAAACAAAAGACAAAATTACTATTACAAATAGGAATTTGAAAAAATTTACAGATAAAAAAGTATTTGAAATTTCTTTAGTTGACGCAAAACCTCAAGTAGGTGTTGTGAATGGTTTGGCATGGACAGCAGTAGGTGGTGATGTATTGACTATTGAAGCGATCAAGATCAAAGGTAAAGGTGGATTACAACTTACGGGAAGCTTGGGTGATGTAATGAAAGAATCTGTACGTATTGCCCACTCTGTGGTGAAAATACTTATAGACAATGGAGATCTCGCCATCTCATCATCGGTTATACCGCACTCTGCAAAAGAGAGAGAAGAACGTATACACTTGGATGCCTCTGAAGTCTATAAGCGTTATGATCTTCATATACATGTCCCAGAAGGTGCCACACCAAAAGATGGTCCAAGTGCAGGTATTGCTATGGTGTCAGCGATCGCTTCCATACTTAGTGACCGTAAAATAGACAATAAAGTGGCTATGACAGGTGAGGTGACACTGACAGGGAAAGTACTTCCTATTGGTGGACTCAAAGAGAAACTTATTGCAGCATATAAAGCAGGAGTGACTAAAGCATTGATCCCGATGAAAAATTATGAACGTGACCTAGAAGATATTCCTGAAGAGGTGAAAAATAATATTAAGATCGTGGGTGTGTCACATGTAGAAGAAGTATTACAAGAGGTGTTTGTGTAGGGTTTACTTGACCCTACACATAAATTTTTAAGATCGGTTTATGTCCACTGTACTATTTTTGCAGTAAGTTCCTCTTGTTTGACAGGTTTTCTTAAAAAATCATTTGCCCCATTGTCAAATACTTCTGTTTTTCTAGTATCATCCGTTGAAAGAACGATCACAGGGATGTGAGAGTTTGCCATGTTTGATCTGAAGATCTTGAGAAACTCTATTCCATCGACAACAGGCATCATGATATCCAACAAGATAAGATCAATATCTTGATCTTTCTTAAGTTTATCTAGGGCATCAGAACCATTCTCTGCCTCAATCATATCTGTTACACTTGGGTTCTTCTTTAACAGTGTAGACAATAGTTTTCTGTTGATGAAGTCATCATCAACAATAAGTACTTTTAGTGCCATTTATCTTATCCTCTATATTTTTTAATAATGTTTTCTATCTCTTCTTTGGTAGCCATATTGGTGATATTCTCACCCAATTTAACAGTTACTTCCTGAGGGTTATTTGTATCCGTTGACGAAATTATAGCTACATTGTCATGTTCGTTGCCAATACTTTCTGTGATAAGATTACCATCTGCAAAAAGCAGGTCATAATTACCAGATGCGAGAGCTTTCTGTAGTGAATTTATATCATCTAGAATCTCATAATCTTGACCGAGGTTTTCTAATACTTTTGCGAGGACTCTTCGTGCAAGCAGGAATTTTTTAGCAATAAGTATTTTTTTCTTTCCTTGTGTTTCTAATTCAACTACGGGCTCATCAATCACAAGTTCAAGCGTTTCTTCTGGTGCTGCTACAGGAGGTACGGTTACCTCTTTAACTACAGCAGGTGATTCTTTCTTTACAGGGGCATCATCGCTACTGCTGGTTTTATGTGATAAGAATTTATTGAGAACGTAGAGTAGTTCGGTTGTCTCAATAGGCTTCGTGATATATTCATCCATACCTTCATTGAGGAATCTTTCTCTATCTCCTTTAAGTGCATTCGCAGTCAAGGCAACAATAGGGATGTGTGCCAACTCTTCATCTTCCTCATAGTCCAATATCTCGTGAGTGGCTTCAATACCATCCATAACAGGCATTTGAATATCCATAAAGAGAAGATCATAGGTACCTGATCTTCGTTTTTCAAATGATTCAAGACCGTTGTTGGCAAGATCAACACTGATACCATGCTCTTCCAAAATACGTTTAATGAGTTTTTGGTTAATGATATTATCTTCTGTGACCAGGATATGTGCATCAAATCTCGTTTGTTGCGCACTAACGGTCTCTTCAATAAGTTGTGGTGTAATGTTGGCTGTGTTGCTTAATACCTCTCTGAGTTTACTCAGGGTAACAGGTTTATAGATAACATTACTTTGATCAATACCAAGCTCTTCAAGTTTATGACGACTTGTAACATTTGCCATAACGATCAGTTTAGATTTATCCATATGGTGGATAGCATCTAAAATATTTTGTCTTGCTTTATCAATATCGATCCAGTAATTCTTACATACATTATTACTATCAAGTTCTTTGAGATCTCCAATAGATTCAAAGTGCTTGACAGATGGACCGAAGTATTTAAAGTAATCCTCCAAATAATTATCAAGTTTTGTTGGAATATCTTGAGCATATTTACCGATTGTAAGATCTGTAAATGCATGTGCATAATTTACTTCTGTTGATGTTACTTCTTCTAAAGGCAAGGAGAAGTAGAAGGTCGTACCATGATCTTTTGCACTCTCTAGTTCAAGGTCTCCACCCATAAGTTCAACGAACTGACTTGAAATAGTAAGACCAAGACCTGTACCACCATACTTTCTGGTAACAGATACATCTGCTTGGGAGAAGGCATCAAAGATACGTGATTGTTGATCTTTTGTCATACCGATACCGTTATCCTGAACAGAAAAGTGTACGTGACTCGTCTCATTTTCATCCACAATTCTTTTGATAACAAGATTGATCTCACCACCGTAACTTGTGAATTTAACAGCATTTGAAAGAAGGTTAATAACGATCTCTTTGATCTTGGTCGGGTCACCTTTGAGTTTTGCGGAGATCAACGGATCCATATAGTAGTTTAAGTCAATATTTTTCTCTGTCGCAGCTACCGCATAGGTTTCAACAGCAGATTCAAACTCTTCAGCTGCATCAAATACAATGTTTTCAATCTCAATTTTATTACTTTCAATTTTTGAAAGGTCAAGAATGTTGTTAATAATACTAAGAAGGTTTTCTGAACTTTTATCAATAATAGAAAGGAATTCGTCTTGTTCTTCTGTAAGGTCTGTACTACGTAAGATTTCTGTAAATCCAACAATACCATTGAGTGGAGTACGAATTTCATGTGACATGTTGGCAAGGAAAAGAGATTTTGCTTCATTGGCCTGTAGGGCAATGAGTTTATCATCTTTCGCTGTTTCTACAAGTTCTTCAAGGAACTTGTAGGCCTCTTTGGTACCTTCATGCGTATCGAGTTCAATATTTTCAATGGCAATAGTGTCAGATGTAAGATACTGGTCACTACTTTTCATCTCATCAACAGCTTTGTTCAATACTTCTTCAAGCTCTTTAATGTTTCTTGTAATATCCCTTGTTGTGGTGTATCCAAGATATGCAAGGATAAAAGCCAGTAACCAGATCGCTGAAGCAATGGAGAGAAGTAAAAGTTGTCTTTGAAGATACACTTCACTTTTATTCCATAAAACATCAGAAACGATAAGTTCAGCTTTTGAGAGCAGGGTGATCTTTTTAGTTTGAAGAGCAAACCAGTCAATAGCTTCTTCAGCATAGTCACCATTATCAATATCGGTTTGAATCGCAGATGAAGTCATCGCAAGTTCTTCCATCGTCTCTATAGATTGGTCATTATTCAATAACTTTTCAAGCTGTTTTCGTAAGAGTGGGTTGGTTACTTGTTTAATATCAAAGACATTTGCTTTTGTTTTGAAGTTATCCCATAATGCAATTTCATCAAATGACATGGAAGATTTTTTGGTCATGTAGTATGAAATAAATCCTCTTTCCAATCCTGCATTTTCTTTTGCAGTATAAAGTTGGATCAGTGTAGAAATAAGTGATGAAATTTCTGTATCAAGTGAATAGTTCTTAACGGCTAAAAGCTTGTCAATAACGGGGGTCGATAGAGATTCTGTATAGGTAGTAAAAAAGATATTTTTAAAATCTACATTTTCCGTATCTACCTTTTTTCTTATATCCCCAAGTTTATCTACATTGGCTAAAAATGTTTCAAACGATTTGTTGTCTTGTGTGATAGTTTTTTTACCTAATAATTCAATCAACATAGGAAGGTAAGCAGTGTGGTCTGTCATCACTTCATATTTGATGTCTTCAAAAACCTCATCTGATGTTTCTCGCTGTTTTATCATTGAATCAGAAAATTCTTTTTTATCACTACCTAAGTATAAAGCGGTTAACCCACGCTCTTTACCTATGTTTACCAAGGCTTTGTCCATGGCAGCATTGTTAATCAGTGTTATTTTGAGTTCACTGGCTTTTTCAAAGTTCAAATATGAAGTTATGAAGAAATAACTTGAAAGTAGGATCAGTAGGGTAATTGGTACCATCCCAGTGAGTTTAAGTCTATTACGTATAGTCATATATTTTTCCTTTTATTTTGCTAGTGCATTGATTTGAATTTCGAAAGACAAGAAGTGTCCCCAATATTCTTTGATAAAAGTTTCTAGATTACTTGAATCTTCACAAAACTGTATCTGATAAAGCGTATCAGATAATGCATTGATACGAAGGTTACTAGAAGCGCCTTTGAGTAAATGTCCGATCTTTTGAATGGCATCCAAGTCGCCATTTTCATAGGCTTCCAGCATATTTTTGGTTTCAATATGTGCCTGTTCTATAAAATCATGTACAAATTCTTCAATCAGTTCCACGGGCAAACTTAAATCGTTAGCCGCCTCTTCAAGTTGAAAGTCAAAGTGAATAGGTTTAATTCCGTCAAGACTAATGGTTCCAAAGCTATTTGTATTTACATTTTTTGCAGCTTTCATCTCTTCAATAGTCTTGACTTTTTCAAGTGGCATATCAAAAAGTTCGAGGCTTATATCTTCTGTTTCCTCTTCTACGGCTTCTTCTTTATCTGTTTGGGTTGTCAACCTTGAGAGCGTAGAATAGAAGGATGCAATGAGCCCTTTGTGCGTGTTTGTGGGCGCTGTAGAAAGTTTTTTGATGATGGTATCGATAACAGGAAGGCGTAGTACATCACCAAGCTGAGATAGGGTACTGACAGCATTTTCACGTTTCTCTTCTTCCTTGCTTTGAAGGTCTGTCTCCAATTCGAGTGCCGTATCAATGTATTCGTCAAGAAAAGCATTGTAATCTTCATGAGATACACCCATCTCTTGACTGATCTTTTCTATATTTATCTGGATATCTTCATTGTTTTCAGGGCTAATTGATACTTCTGTTTCCGGTAAGAGAAGGTCTTCTATATCTAGTTCATCACTCTCTGGTTCATCCCTGAAAGAAAAAGTCTCTTCATCACTATCTGGCTTGATAGAGAGAAGGTCTGCATCCAGATCCAGGTCTAAAGGAGCGATCTCGTCTAGATTCTCTTCTATGGTATCGCCAATGGTAATATCATCCAGGAAATTGTCTTCATCAAGTAACTCTGATAGCTCACTGTCTGTTTTTATACTGTCTGCAAGTGCGACATTGACTAATGTGAGGTCTCCAAGCATACTGGAAAGTGAAGTTTTGGAAATCGTATAGGTTTGATCATTGTTGATAATGATCTGGTCTTCTGATACAGGATCAAAAGTGGTGTCACCCAATATGATTTTTGACGATAATTCATCTATGTGAGATACCTCACATAAAGCCAATAAGCTCTCATCAGCGGCAATTATTTGATTGGTTTGATTTAATAAATAGTACATTTTCTCGACAACTCCTCTTTAATTACTTTCTTTTGACAGCATATCTTCATAGATAGGAATGCTCTCTTCAATTTCTGTGGCTGATGCAGGTCTTCTTGCCGCAGTATAACCAACAGTTTCATCTTCATTTATAACAGGTGCAATGTGTGAGTAAACCCAATAATATTTACCATCTTTTCTTAAGTTTTTAACAACACCAGTCCACTCTTTTCCTGATTGGATAGTGTCCCATACTTCTTGAAATGCTGCTTTTGGCATATCTGGATGCCTAACAATATTATGGTTCTTGCCTTGTAATTCATCTTTGGCATAGCCTGAGATCTCACAGAATTTACGGTTTGCATACGTAATAATGCCTTTAAGATCTGTAGAACTAATTATCAAACCGTTATCAAAGACATATTCTTCATCAATTGGACTAGGTCTATTCATAGTATTTGTTACCCCTTTTTTTATGGTATCAAGAAGAAGAGCAGTAGACAGTAAACTAAAAGATATAAGCTTACTACTATTAGCAACCTGGCAATCTGCATGAGACCCACGGTTTTCTGTCCCCACTTCGCAATGAGTTTAGCTGTTTAATCTAGGATTATAACTTATATTATTTCGACTTAATCATGTATGGTCTGAAGATAATATTCTATAACAACCCTGTTACAAAACTGTATTACAATTAAACTAAAAATAGAATGAATTAGGTGCTTTTTTAGTAAAAAATATGAAATTATGTATTTTTATACATTATAATTTTTAATAATAGATGAGATTTTCTTATTTGTAACTTTTTCTATATCTTCTGCAGATGCATGTTCAATCGCTTCAAACGTTCCAAAGTAGTCAATAAGTTTTTTAACGGTTGCTTTACCTATGCCTTTTTTGTTTAGAAGAGAAATTTGTGTATCGTCTTTTCGTTTTTTATTTTGATGATAGGTGATAGCATAACGATGTGACTCATCTCTTTGTCTTTGAACCCATTGTAGACGTTTGTCAGTGGGTTTAAGTTCGAAAAGTCCAGAAGAGGTATAGAGCATGTCTTTGGCAGCACCTTTTGCCCGATGTGCTTTGGCGTCAAGTTTTTCTTTTGCAATGGCAATCACATCAAGGTTGACTTGGGATTCTCTAAGCAATTTTTTTGCAAGGTTGAGATTGGCCTGTCCTCCATCAAGTATCCATAAGTCGGGAGCAGGGGATTCTTGAAATTTTTCTATACGTCTTGAGAGCATCTCTTTCATTTGACCATATTCATCCTGTACATGGAGTTCATAACGTCTATAGGAATTTTTATCCCAGCCCCCTTCATCCCATACAACCATACCTCCTACCGTGGCGGCACCCATAAGATGAGAATTATCAAAAGTTTCGATACGGTAAGGGATGGAGCCCAGATCAAAAAGGTCAGCGATCTTTTGTTCTATAATGGTATCAGACTCTTTTTTCCGTAACAACTCTTCACAGTTTTGGACTGCGAGGGCAATAAGTCTGGCTTTGGGACCGCGCAGGGGTGTAAGGATCTCTACTTTTTTGTCAAAACGTGTTGAGAGACTCAGTGCTACTTGCTGAGAATCCTCAAAGGGATGTGCTGTGAGGATCTGCTTAGAGATGTTGGGCGTATCTATGGTATAAAATTCTAATAAAGCTTGTCTATAGGCCTCATTTTCATCAAAGATATGTGTATGCCTGAAATAGGAGTAGGATGAAGAGATGATCTTCCCTCCGCGCATAAAGAGCTTCACTATGACACCCCTTTCATCTCCATTTTGTATGGCAAAAATATCCAGGTCAAGTTCTTTTGCCATGTCTATATTGGAAGAGATACTGAGTGAAGAGATAGCCCCTATACTGTCTCTCATATTTCCGGCCTCTTCATACCGTTCCTGCAAAGCGAGATCTGTCATTTTTTGGCTAAGAGCGGAAAGCAGGTTTTTACGTTTGACTATGGACGTTTTGGCTTGTGTGACTATCTCTTGGTAAGCCTGGGGACTTACTTTTTTTTCACAGGGGGCAAGACATTTTTTAATCTGGTAAAAGAGGCAGGCTTTTCCTTCTCTCAAGCAAGATTTTTTTTGTACCAGGGGATAGACTTCATACAGTGCATCAAGTAGTGCTCTTCCACCGGTGGGGAAAGGACCGTAGTATGTTACATTTTTTCCTTTAACGACTTTACGTGTGATCTCAAAGCGTGGGTAATCTATGGATTCATCAATGTAAATGTAGGGATAGGTCTTGTCATCACGTAGTAAAATGTTGTATTTTGGTTTGAGCTGCTTGATCAGAGAGTTTTCCAAGATGAGAGCATCTTCTTCTGTTTCTACAACAATGTATTCCAATCTGAGTGCTTCATGCAGCATCTTAATGATACGGGAACTTTGTGTGGGGTTGGGTTTGAACTCTGGTGTAAAACGCCAGTAGCTCTTGACTCGGTGTTTAAGATTTTTTGCTTTGCCTACATAAAGCAATTTCCCGGCACTGTCAAAGTATTGGTATACTCCTGCTGAGGAGGGGAGATCTTGGACTACTGTTTGCATGAGATCAGTGTTTTGATGCGTTCAAATGCCTCTTTGAGTTTTTCATCAGCAGGTATGTCAAATGTACCAGAGGAGCGTTCATGATAATGAGGTACGGTTGAGCAGAAGGCTTTCTCTTCCGGCATGGCATGGTATTTACTGTGGAAGACCACCACTTTGTCGGCAGTCATTTTTTGACAGCTGGCATCATAGGTATTGAGCTGCATTAATAGACTTTTTAATAAATCTCTATTATAATTAAGTTCCATTTTAAAACCGGGGTGTGTGACTGCTATGAATAGTGTTTCATCTTTGATATAAACAAAGGCAACTGCTTTTTGCCATTTGTGACTTAAAAGATTAATATACTTCTGGTAACACTCTTGTCGTTTTAGTGATTTAAACTGAGGTTGAGAAGATAAATGAGACAAAATCATATTGGCTTTTTTCATAAAGCAATTATAACATCACTTTGCTGTATCATCTTGGTAGGATGTGGGTATAAAACAAATCCTGTTTATGTTGCGGATAAAGTAGATAATAATACGAGTATAAAGACAGAAGGGTAGTAGATGGAAAAGTATGACGTGCTTATTATTGGTGCGGGTATTGCAGGACTTTATGCTGCAATGGAACTGCCTGCAAGTAAAAAAGTACTGGTTGTCTGTAAGGATATCCCATGGGAATGTAATACTTTTTATGCCCAAGGTGGCATGACCACTGCCTTGAATGAAGCTGATATTTCTAGTCATGTCGAAGATACAATGGCCGCAGGTTCCTATCATAATGATAAAGAAGCCGTGGAGATCCTTTCCCGTACTTCACTTGACACCACACCTGATATTATCAGTAAAGGTATGAAATTTGATACAGATAAAGAGGGTAATATTCTTTATACACGAGAAGCAGCACACTCAGTAGAACGTATTGTTCATGCAGGAGGAGATGCCACAGGACGGTATATGCATTATTTTATGATGGTGCAGAACAAACACAAACTTCAAAAAAATACACTGGTGTATGATCTGCTTATAGAAAATGGCAGATGCTTTGGTGTGAAAGCAACGGTGAATTATGAACCTACAACGATCTATGCGGATGATGTGATCATCGCCTCTGGAGGTATAGGTTCATTGTATGCATATAATACAAACTCTCGAACTATTTCTTCAGATATACATGGAATTTGTGTTGAAAAAGGTATAGAACTTTCCGATATGGAGTTTATGCAGTTTCACCCTACTGTTTTTGTAGAAACACCTTATGCAAGGAAACTCTTACTTACTGAAGCACTTCGAGGTGAGGGTGCGCATGTGATAGATGATGAGGGGAAACGATTTTTATTTGAGTATGATGAAAGAGGAGAATTGGCAAGCAGGGATATCGTGGCACGTGGTATTTTTAATCATAAACGAAAAACAGGACAAAATGCCTATCTTGATTTTTCTATGTTCGAAGAAAAGTGGTTTGAAAAACGTTTTCCCAATATCACACATACCTTTGCTACGCTTGGTTACAAGTTTCCCAGAGACAAGATCTCTATTTCTCCGGCATTTCACTATGCAAATGGTGGCATAAAGTGTGATACCAATGGGTGTATAGACGGTATGGAAGGTTTATATGTTATAGGTGAGGCAGCAAGAACAGGTGTGCATGGTGCAAACCGTTTAGCATCAAACTCATTACTCGAAGGTGTTGTCTTTGCCAAACGTGCCGTAGACCATCTTCTTTCTAAAGAACACAAAGCGATCCAAACACCTAAATTTGAGAAGGATTATGGTAATATTCTGCACAAAGAAAATGATAAAATCTATAAACATAAACTACGTCAAGTAATGTGGGACGATATAGGTATTATCAGGACAACCAAGGGCTTGCACGAAGCTAAAAATCTCATTTATGATATGAAGAATAAAGAGATAGGAAGACTGCTCGAGTTACGGCTCAACACAGCTTCTGCTATAGTGGATGCAGCATTGGCCAGAAAAGAGTCTTTAGGTTCGCATTATATGGAAATGAATTAGGTCGTATGCATAAACAAGCATGGCACACAAAAGAATTAGGAGTAGAAATGACAGAAGCAATAGGTACATCAGTAGATTTAACAACAACATGGGTGGGGATCGTCTCACTCGCGATATTTGTAATAGCATATTATTTTATTGCAGCGGAAGATAAATACCATATAAATAAAGCTAAACCAGCACTTTTTGCTGGAACATTTATCTTTATCCTTATTGGTATTTATTATGCAATGAATGGTCTAGACGGTAAACATTTACATCACGAAATAGAGATACTTCTTTTTGAAATTGCAGGAATATTCTTCTTCCTCTTTGTTGCCATGACTTATATTGAGGCAATGATCGATAGAGATGTTTTTTCCGCTTTACGTTATAACCTTGTTTCAAAAGGCTATGATTATAAAAAACTCTTTTGGATCACTGGTTTTTTAGCATTTTTCATCTCTCCTATAGCAGATAACTTAACGACAGCATTGAT
>QMKT01000017.1 GCA_003646505.1 Campylobacterota bacterium | reverse complement strand
TGAGTATTATCGCTGTGCTGCAGGATGTCACTCAGAAAATGCTTGGGTTTAGGTGCGAAAGTTAAGTTATAAAGATAAGCCGTAGAGCTCATGATAGGTCTTCATCGCGTAACGATCTGTCATAGCAGCAATATAATCTGCAATGACCCGCTCTTTTGTACGCAGATCAAAAAGTTCTTTTTGGTGAGGAGGAAGTAGATCTTTATCTTCTGCAAACGCTTTATAGAGTCCTTTAATACACTGTTTACCTGCATGCATTTTACGTGAAATTTTTTCATGTTTATAGAGCTTATTGAGAAGTAGTTTTTTTAACTTTTTCAGCTGTGTTGCCGTCTCTTTGGAGAAACCTACCGGCAATTTTTCTTCTGCATTTAAAGTCACACAAATGGGTACATTTTGACGGTATTTTTTGGCACCTTCTTTTGAGTTTTCGATGAAGTCTTCTACCAGTAACTTTATAAGTCCCGCAACAAAGCGATGACGATAAAGATTTTCTTTTCTTGAGATACCTTCTTTTTGTACTATTGCATCTACCCGTAAACAAAGTTCGTCTTCCAACAAGTCATCAAAAGAGATAAGTCCGTATTTGATACCGTCATCAATATCATGTGAGGTGTAGGCTATCTCATCTGCATGATCGACAACCATGGCTTCAAGAGAGGGATGTTTCTCTAGATCAAAACGTGCATCCAAACCTGCCAAAAAAGATTTTTTATAAGGATATGAATGCTTGAGTACCCCTTCAAGTGTAGCGAATGTCAAATTGAGCCCATCAAAATCTTTATAACGTTTTTCCAGTTTTGTTAACACTCTAAATGACTGAAAATTATGTTCAAACCCCAAAGGTCTTCCATCTTCTTTAAGCAGTCTGTCCAACACATCTCCCCCAACATGGCCAAAAGGCGTATGCCCCAGATCATGTGAAAGTGCAATCACTTCTGCCAGGGTTTCGTTGAGTTCCAACATGCGTGAAAGTGTTCGTGCTATCTGAGAGACTTCAAGCGAATGCGTAAGTCTTGTACGAAAATAATCACCTTCATGATTTAAAAAAACCTGTGTTTTATACTCCAAACGTCTAAATGAAGAGCAATGTAGTACTCTGTCTCTATCTCTTGCATAGGGGTCTCTAAAATCTTCTTCGAAACCAAAAAATCTTTCGTTTGCTTGCATACAATGCCTTTAGTTAATAGTGCTATAATTGTATCAAATAAAAATAACATGATGGGTAATTATGATGGAAAAAATAACAATGTACCATATCGAATATGAAAAACCAAAAGTGACACTTTTACAACAGTCGGGGCTTGGTGTTGCAGAGATAGCTGCTAGAACCTGTTATGACTCTTTTGAAAACTCTGAAAATGAGTGTGTAAAAACAGCTATGGAACATTTGGACACTGATGCTGTTAACAACATTGATGACTCTGACCTACTTTCAAACCTGGCATGGGTACATCACCATCACTCTATCATCGAACATGCTACTTTGAGTTTTTTGGTACAGGGTACGAGCAGGGGTGTACTTCAAGAACATGCGCGTCATAGACTACAAGCCATCTCTGTTCGGTCTACACGCTACACGATGTCTTCTGTTATCAATGCCTTCGTGGCTTCTCTTCAAAGTAGCGATGGTTTTGATTTCTTTTTAGAAAAAGTACTTACCCTTAACCTTTTTGTGGTCACTGATGAGCAATACTTGGCCATTGAAATAAAAGCAATGTATGATAAGTTGCAATTTCAATATGAAAAAGACAGTGATTTCCTTAAAAATGCCATTGCAAAATCATCACTTCCTTTTATTGAAGACTGCAAAGGAGATGCACATACACTTTATGATGCCTTTCAAATGGGTAAGAAAAAAAGAAATGTTGGTGACGGATTTAAACATATTGTTTCAGATAACTGGAAAGTAGATATGGTCGTCACCTTTAACATACGATCTCTCAAAAATTATTTTGACCTTAGAGATTCAGGTGCAGCATGGTTTCAAATACAATGGCTGGCACAAGCTATGAAAGAGGTCACACCTATCAAATATTTAAAATTGATCGACAAAGAATATAAAAATAATTAGCCATTATGACGGTTATAGTAATCACTTATATCGTCCATGCACTAAATATCCATGGTTTATGACTATGCCTTTTTGCTTTGTTAGAATTCTTCTCTTCTCACTATTCTTCCCTATCTTTATCTATTTTAACTATAATATCTCTTTAGAAAACTTTTAATTTATTGGAGCATTTTTTGCGTTTATTCAGTCTCATTCTTTTTATATTTATAACTCAAACTTCCGTACAAGCACAATCTCTTTCTATGGAAACAATTGCTGCAAATATCCAAAAATCACTATCCACCCATCTTAAAGGCAAAAACAAAGCCATTGTGAAAAACCTTTATGCCAAAACAGGTAATAAACCCTTATGGATAGGCAAAAAGAATGAAAAAAAGATGAGTCAACTGATACAGGCACTCAATGATCCTCTTTTTAACTATAAAAACAAATCTTTTGACCAAAAATCCATCAGACGTTTGTTTTTCCTACTCGACAACAACGAAATATCTTCTACCAAGCAGGCTGCCGTATATGCCAGACTGGACTTGATCCTTAGTAACTCCATGGTCCGCTTGGTTCGTTTTATTGTGCAGGGTGATGTCGATTGGGAACTGGTGCAGACAAAATTAAGTGCCCTTGAAGAGAGTGATGATATACGGGCCAATTGGGAGATGTCTGTTAAAAATTTCCCTAATCAAAAACAATTGATATCTGCCATAGTAAATGCTAATATCCATCCTTATTTAGTTTCTCTGCTTCCTATGGAAAAACGCTATAAAAAACTTATTAAACTGCTTAAAAACTATCGCGTCATGGATAAATTCCCAAAAATTAAATATAGCAATAAAATTTTAAAACTTGGTTCGAGTTCCGGCCGTGTAACAGAGATAAAAAAACGTCTTCAGATCTCAGGTGATTATCCTAAAAATGCTCCTATCAACAGTAAGTTTGATAAAAAAATGAAAAAAGCTGTTTTAACCTACCAAAAACGTTATTTGCTTAAAGTAACGGGAACTGTGGACAAAACCATGACCTATTATCTTAATCAACCTGCCAAAAATAATATTCAGGCCATTATTTCAAATTTAGATAAAACGAAACTCTATCCAAAAGCGTTTGAATCAGAACATATTGAAGTTAATATCCCTGATTTTAATCTCCGATATTACAAGAACCATCAAAAAGTCATGAAGAAAGGTATTGTAGTAGGGCGTATAGATAGACCTACACCGCTTTTTCACAATACCATCCGCTACATGGTACTTAATCCTACATGGACCATTCCTGACAACCTCATTAAAAGAGACTTGATACCTGTACTGAGAGATAACCCTATGTACATGGAAGAGAACAATATTCATGCCTATCGTGGTAAAAAAGAGGTAGAAGTTACGCCAGAGATGTTGAATCCTTTTGAAAAAAGTGACAAGCGTGTTCCTTATCGTTTTGTGCAGCATCCTGGAGATAACAATGCACTGGGACGTGTAAAATTTATGTTCCCCAATAAGTATGCTGTCTATTTGCATGATACAGATAACAAATCACTGCTCTCAAGACGCTATAAAATATACTCTTCAGGATGTATGCGTATGGATGATCCTTTTGATCTTGTAGATATCCTTTTAGAGCACGCTAGAAGAGGGTATACGCAAAGTAAGATAGATGCCATACTTGAATCCAATAAACCTACTACTATCAGTCTTAAAAGACCCATTCCGGTACATATAGTCTATTTTACTGTTTATGAGGAAGATGGGTTGGCTTATTTCAAAAATGATATCTATTTGTATGATAAGATCATTGAAGAGTCTGTAGAGGGAAATAAAAAAGATACCTTCAGCATCCCTAAAGACCGTATGATATCAGTCAATAAAAATGCAAGGCCTCTTTCGAATTAGCTTATTTAGATTTTTTTCGCATCTTCACTCTTTGAAGATGTGTCAAAGCAATGGCCATAGCATCTGTAATATCTAATGGCTTTATCTCTTTTTTAATACCATACAATCTCTTTACCATAAAAGCGACCTGCTCTTTTGTTGCTTTACCATTACCTGTTACTGCTTTTTTTACCTGTAATGCTGTATATTCATGAAAGAAACCTACTTCTTGCAGTATCTTTAAACACAAGGCCCCTCTAAACTGTGCCAGTTTAATAACGGACTTTGGATTAAAGGCAAAAAAGATATCTTCTATGGCTACTTCATCTACTTTATGGGTCTTTAAAATGAGGTCAATACCTTCTACAAGCTCTACCATCTGCGCCTGTAGCTCTTTTTCTTTCATTTTAAGCAAACCAGCTTCAACAAGTGAAAAGTTTTTCCCATCCCAATTTATGATACAGTACCCTAAATTACGGCTTCCGGGGTCTATTCCTAAAATATTCATTCACACCTTTGTTCACATAGTGAATAAAACTATTCAACTATGTTTAGTAACGCTATTTTAGCTTAAATTAGATAAAATGTTAAAAGTTATTCACATTAAAAATTTGAACTCTCTCAAAGAGTGAAAATTTGTTCACACATTTAAAAATATTAAAGGCAAAAAAGCATGAATATTGGACAAAAAGTACTTTTTGAACTTAAAAAAGAGATCTCCGAGACAGAATATGAACGTTATATTAAAAAACTTGTTTATGATGCGAGACGTTCAAGATCAAATATCGTCTATTTTAATGCACCCAATCTTCTTATAGCAAAATGGATCAAAAGTAAATATAGAGAAAAACTTATGCACCTTTTTGAATTACAAAATGAAGTCAAACCAGAAATAGAGATCACTGTAGGAAAACAAAGCCAAAAAACATCTGCTCCAATTGTAAAACAATCTTCTGAAAAACATAATTCAAAAAGTACGTATTTAAATCCCTCTTTGACCTTTGACAGCTTTATTGTTGGAGATTCCAATCAATTTGCCTATACAACTGCAAAGTCCGTAGCAGAAAAGCCAGGAAAACAATATAACCCTCTTTTTATCTATGGGGGTGTAGGACTGGGAAAAACACACCTGCTTCAAGCCATTGGTAATTATCATATCAATTTAGGTAAAACCGTTATTTATACCACACTCGAACAATTTATGAACTCTTTCACTTCACATCTACGTTCACAAACGATGGATAGATTTAGAGATAAATTCAGAGAATGTGATCTGCTTCTTATAGATGACATACAATTTTTAAGTCGTAAAGAACAGACACAGGAAGAATTTTTTCACACTTTTAATGAATTGCATAATTCCAATAAACAAATAGTCATGACTTCAGATAGACAACCCAATAAGATAGCCGGGCTTGTTGATAGACTCAAAAGTAGATTTGAATGGGGATTAATGGCAGACATACAACCCCCTGGATTAGAAACTAAAATTGCCATTATTCAAAAAAAATGTGAACTTGACGGTATTAAATTAGATGCAGAGATAATCAATTACATTGCGACACATATGGGTGATAACATACGTGAAATAGAAGGTACCATTATTAAACTCAATGCTCTCTCTTCCATGCTTAACCAAAAAATAACACTAGATTTTACACAAAGTGCCATCAAAGATCAACTCAAAGAGAAAAAAGAAAATATTACTATTGATGATATTGTTAAAATTATTTCCAAAGAACTTAACATCAAACCTTCTGATATTAAATCAAAAAAACGTACTAAAAATGTAGTTAATGCACGAAGAATTGCTATTTATCTGGCAAGAAACCTTACCCCAAACTCTATGCCTCAAATTGCTGTATATTTTGGAATGAAAGACCATACTGCTATTTCACATGCTATGAAAAAGATCAATGAAATCATTGATAATGATGAGAATTTTAAAGTCATTTTAGAAGAACTCTCCAATAAAGTAAATACACAGACTCAAAATGACGTACAGTAAACTATTTTAATCATAGAAAACTTGAATAAAAAAAAGATATAATTTTATAAGTGAATAAATGTGAATGTTTAATAAGAATTGATTATTCATTAAAACAACGGGTACAACAGCAATAAAGTAGTTATTCACATTTTCATGTCAAACTACTACTATCTACTATTATTATTAAAAATAAGGGAAAGTCAATGAAGATAAGAGCGAACAAGCAAATAATAGAATCTATACTTATTAATTTACAACCTTTTTTAGAAAAAAAAGATGCCAGTCAAATCACTTCACATATATTATTTAAAACGCAAGATAATAAATGTGTAGTAAAAGCAACTGATTCTGAAATAGGTTTAAAAATTGTTACTGATAATATTTCTATAGAAGCAGAAGGAGCTTTTACTGCTAATGGTAAAAAGCTTCTAGATATTATTCGTATTTTAAAAGATGATGAAATTATTTTAGAACTGTTAGATGATACCCTTATTATTAAACAAAAATATTCTAAATTTAAACTTCCTACCTTTGATCCGAATACTTATCCTGATTTCCCGGTTATTGAAGATAAACCACAAATATCTTTAGATTCATTAAGTCTTATACAAAACCTTAAAAAGATTTCACCTGCTATTGATACCAATAACCCTAAGTTTGAACTCAATGGTGCTTTGATCAATATAAAAAATAATTCCACAGATCTTGTAGGAACAGATACTAGAAGATTGGCTATAGCATCTATTGTTGGAGATAATGAGAAAGCTCTTTCTCTTATAGTTCCTAAAAAAGCTATTTTAGAAATACAAAAATTATTTTTAGATCAAATAGACATCTATTATGATGAAACCAATCTTATTATTTCAAATGAAAATTATTTTTTCTATACAAGACTTATCAATGGTAAATTCCCTGATTATCAGCGTATTATTCCTTCATCTATCAAACAACAGATCACTCTTCCTAAAAAAGAGATGATAGATGCTATTAAAATGATCACAACTATTTCACAAGAGATTAAAATGACACTTTTATCTGACAGTATCATTTTTAACTCTTTGTCTGCAGATAATGTTGAAGCAAAAACCGAATTAGAAATTTCAACAGGATTGCAAGATAAATTTGAAATTTCATTCAACAGTAAATATCTATTAGATTTTATTTCACAAATTAATAAAAGTGAATTTACAATACAATTAAATGAACCTTCTTTACCCTTTATTGTAAAAGATGATAATTTTATTACAATCATCATGCCTATAGTGGCATAAAAGGAAACAACGAACTATGAGTGAGAATTCAACAAAATATATTTTTGTTACGGGTGGTGTACTTTCTTCTTTAGGAAAAGGTATTACTGCTGCGAGTGTAGGAACATTATTAAAACATACAGGACAACGTGTAGGTGTCTTAAAATTAGATCCATACATCAATGTAGATCCAGGTACGATGTCACCACTTGAACATGGTGAAGTATTTGTAACAAAAGATGGTGCAGAAACAGATCTTGATTTGGGTCATTATGAAAGATTTTTAGACACTTCTTTAACACAAAATAACAACTTTACAACGGGTTTGGTCTATAAAACTGTTATTGAAAATGAACGTAAAGGTAAATACCTTGGAAAAACCATTCAAGTTGTACCTCACATTGTAAATGAAATAAAAGAACGTATTATTCGTGCAGGTGAGGGTAGAGAGATACTCATTGTTGAACTTGGTGGAACTACAGGTGATATTGAAGGGTTACCATTTCTTGAAACTATCAGACAAATGAAACATGAATTTGGTAAAGAGCAAGTTATGAATATACATGTGACACTCTTACCTTATATCAAAGCAGCAGGGGAACTTAAAACAAAGCCTACCCAACACTCTGTACAGGAATTAAGACGTATAGGTATCGCTCCTAATATGCTTGTTCTAAGGGCTGAAGTAGCAGTTTCTACAGAAATAAAACGTAAGATCGCATATTCTTGTGATGTAGAAGAAGAGTCAGTGATCGTTGCTGCAGATGCACAAACTATTTATCAAGTACCTTTGAATTTCTTAGAACAAGATATGTTAATACCTATTTGTAAACAACTTGAACTTGAAGATTGTGTACCAAAAATGGATGAATGGTCAAACTTGGTACATAGAATTATTATCCCAAGTTCTGAAATGAAAATAGCATTTGTCGGTAAATATTTAGATTTAAAAGAATCATATAAATCGCTTACTGAAGCACTGATCCACGCAGGGGCACATCTAGATACAAAAGTCAATATTAAATGGGTTGATTCAGAAAAGGTAGAAGATGAGAGTGCTGAGAAATTTCTCAATGATTGTGATGGCATTTTAGTTGCAGGTGGCTTTGGTTCTCGTGGTATTGAAGGTAAGATCAAGGCTATTCAATATGCAAGAGAAGAAAAAATACCATTTTTAGGTATTTGTCTTGGTATGCAACTTTCTATGGTGGAATTTGCAAGAAATGTGTTAAAACATGAAGATGCAAACTCTGTAGAATTTGATGAAAATACAACAAATCCACTGATCTATCTTATAGATGAATTTATAGATGCTTCTGGTTCTAAACAAGTTAGAACAAAAACATCACCAATGGGTGGAACGATGCGTCTTGGTGAGTATGAATGTGAAACTAAAGAAGGTTCAAATCTTAGAAATGCCTATGATGCACCAATGATCTTTGAACGACATAGACACCGATATGAAGCTAACCCTGCATACCGAGAAGCACTTGAAGCTAATGGTATGGATATTACAGGTGAATCTCATGGGCTTATAGAAGCAGTAGAAGTGGTAGACCATCCATGGTTCCTAGGGGTTCAGTTTCACCCGGAATTCACATCAAGACTTCAAAATGTAAATCCTGCTATTTTGGCATTTGTAGAAGCGTCGCTTGCACATAAAAATATAGATGCATAAAAAATTAACGCTTACTGCGTTAGAGTTACTTCTTCAAAATCGTTTTAAAGAGGGATTTCTCTCTTTAAAAGATCTTCCTCAACCTTCCACTTTCAAAGATATGGATAAAGCAACCAAACGTATAGTCAAAGCTATCAAAAACAAAGAGAAAATCACCATTATTGGTGACTATGACGTAGATGGTGTGACTTCAACCACACTTATGAAACTTTTTTTTGAAGAGATAGATTACCCTATAGAGTGGATAATCCCTAACCGATTTAAAGATGGCTATGGGCTTTCAGCAAATATTATCCCACGTATACTAGGAACTGATTTAGCCATCACTGTAGACAATGGTATCTCTGCTGTATATGCTGCCAAACTGTGTAAAGATGAGGGAATAGAACTCATTATTACTGACCATCATTTGTTGGCTCCAGAAGTGCCAGAAGCTTATGCGATCATAGATCAAAAGCAAGAGGAATGCACTTTCCCTTATGAGGAAGTGTGTGGTGCACAGATAGCTTGGTATCTCATAGCTTCACTTAAAAATGATTTAGAGATTAAAATTAATATGATGTCTTACATGGAACTCGTAGCCATTGCAATTATAGCAGATATGATGCCCTTACAACATATTAATAGAGCAATGGTTGAAGCAGGGATACAGGCTTTGAATAAAAGTAAAAGACCAGCCATAAAAGCCTTTTTAGAACATAGTCAGAAAGAGGCACTCAATGCAGAAGATATAGGTTTTTTCTTAGCTCCGTTGCTTAATGCAGCAGGACGGATGGAAGATGCTTCTTTTTCAGTAGATTTTTTGGCATCAACAAATATATACGATGCAAGAGTGCGATTAGAAAGACTTAAAGACTTTAACACACTTAGAAAAGCAACAGAGCAAGATATTACTCAAAAGGCGATGTTACAGGTAAATACAAATGATGAAGTAATAGTCGTAGCTGGTGAGCATTGGCATGAAGGTGTTGTGGGTATAGTAGCAGCCAGAGTGGCACGACATCATGAAAAACCATGTATTGTTTTAAGTGACAATGGTGAGGGAATACTTAAAGGAAGTGGTAGAAGCTTTGGAGAGTGTGACCTTTTTGGTATTACAGATAGCTGTAGAAGCCATTTAGAGAAGTTTGGTGGACATCAGGCTGCCATAGGTCTTTCTTTGAAGAATAAGAGCTTAAAAGCCTTTAAAATGAAGCTTCAAGAAAATTTTGCCAAGGGTGACTATATTAAAGATGATGTAGATCCTGATATTGTGGGAGAATGGCACTTTCAAAATATCTCTTTTGACCTTACCAAGACTATAAAAAAGTTTGAGCCTTACGGACAGGGAAACCCCACACCCAAGTTCATTTCTAAAAACATTGAAATACTTCAAGCCGATGCCATGGGTAAAGAGGGTGAACATTTACGTTTTTCTTTTGCACAAGATGGGTTAGTGATGGCAGGTGTACAGTTTAAGACTCGTGAAGTGTACGAAGTGGGCTCTAAAGTGGATGTTGTTTATACAGTAAATGAAAATCATTTTAGAGGAAAAGTCACTCTGCAGTTGATGGTGGATAAGGTGATTGTAAAGTAGGTTATAAAACCTACTTTACAGATAAAAGAAAAGAAGAAGAGATAACTTAAATAGGTAAAACCCTAATCTTATCACTAAGCTTCTCTTTTAAAACATTTTCAATTGCAAAAAGTGTACCTGTGCTTGAAGAGGCACAACCAGAACATGCACCTAGATAACGAATATAAATGTCGAAGTTTTCACCGTTTTCTTTGATGTCTAAGATTTCCATATCTCCGCCATCCATGATGAGCATTTGACGGATATTATCATCGACTATCTTGTCAACGGCTTTGATACGTTGAACGATAGTCATAGCCGCAAAGTCACTAGTGGGTGCTGCATCATTACCTAAAGAAGCCTTACCTGCAAGTTTCTCTTTTTCGTACTCTTCTAGTAAGTCTACAAGATAGATGTCTTTCTCTTCATGTCCACCAGGGCGAATACATGATTTGCAAAATGCACCGGCTTTAGTATAGTCAGCTATTTGCTCTACTGTGGTAAGGTCATTAAGACGGATAACTTCTTGAAGTGTAGAGAGAGTAACACGCGCACATTCACATACGATAACCTCTTCTTCAAAGCTCTCCATATCTACACCCTTGTACTGTGCAGCTGCTTTTTTAATAACATCATATGCCATAACAGAACAGTGCATTTTTTGTGGTGGTACAGCAGGGGTATCTGGATTATCACGCATGGCAAGTTCAACGTCGATGTTAGTAATCTTTACAGCTTCATCTACAGATTTACCTAGACAAAGTTCTGCCATAGTGTCTGAACTTGCGATGGCAGTACCGCAACCAAAACTTTTAAATTTGGATTTTAAAATCACATCAGTTTCTGGTTCTACAGCCCAGTAAAGACGTACAGCATCTCCACAACTCTCTGCCCCAAAGTCTGCAACGATAAGTCTTGCTTCCATCTCTTTTGCTTCTTCTTCAGTGATTTCACCCATATTTTTTGGATTATTCATAAGGTCTGTCACTTTGTCGCTATACTCATCCCAGATGGTACCGCCAATTAAACTATCTATTCCCATTTTATATCCTTCGTATAATATATTTCTTCTTGAAAATTGGTAAAGCCAATCTTTCAATTACCCGTAGGAAATACCCTTCGGGTGTACCTCACTAAAGCTTCGCCTTTGGCTCAGGAATTTTAGTGGTGACTACCTAAACCACTCTCATGACCTTCTGGCGCATACGCATAAGAACTTGAGATCCCTCTAAGTCTTACAACAGCTGCTTGTACTACTTTAAGTGTGTACTTTAACTCTTCTTCTGTGGTGTAACGGCTAAGTGAAAAACGAATGGCTGTATGTGCCAAGTCTTCAGCTGCACCGATGGCTTCCATGACTGAGTTTGCTTCCAAATCTTCAGAGGCACAGGCAGAACCTGTACTTGCTCCGATACCTGCACGGTTAAGATCCCATAACATAGACTCACCCTCAATACCTCTAAATGAGATGAGAATGGTATTTGGTGTTCTTTTAGATCTAGGTGTAACTACAAACGTGTCTTCAATTTTAAGTAACTCATCCTCAAAATCATCTCTCATTTCTCTGATCTCTGTCATTTCAAAATCAAGTGCATCAACCGCCACTTCCATGGCTTTACCCATTCCTACGATACCGGCAACATTGAGTGTACCTGAACGGTATCCGCCCATTTGTGAGCCGCCGTGAAGTAAAGGTATAAGTTCCTTGCCTTTTTTCATATAGAGCGCGCCTACACCTTTTGGTCCGTGGAACTTATGTGCAGAGAACGTAAGGTAATCAACATTAAATAATTGTACATTTACAGGAAGTTTACCTATAGCCTGTACAGCATCTGTATGAAAAAGTACACCATTCTCTTTACAAATAGCACCGATCTCTTCTACAGGGAAGATGGCACCTGTTTCATTGTTTGCCCACATCACTGACACCAATGCAGTTTTATCAGTCATATTGTCTTTTACTGCTTGAGCATCAACAATACCTTCATGGCTAATAGGTAAATAAGTCACTTTACATCCCATACTCTCTATCCATTTTGCTGTAGCTATAATAGAAGGGTGTTCCACTTCAGAGATCATGATATGGTTTTTTTTACCTGTAAGTATATACTCAAAATAGATAGATTTTAGTACCCAGTTATTACTTTCTGTTGCACAAGAAGTGATTACGACAGAGTCTTCTCTGTTTGCATTAATACCTGCATAGATCTTTTCCATGGCGGATTTAATACCAGGGTGTGTATCTGATGCAAATGCATGGAGTGAGTTAGGATTACCGTATTTTTGTACAAAATAGGGTTCCATTGCTTCATAGATATGCGGGTCAACGATAGTGGTTGCGTTGTTATCTAAATAAACGTTCATAAAATTTCCTTCTGAAAACGAGTCTCATTTTAATTAAGACATTTTTTATCCTAATAATTTTTTGCATATTACGCTCTTTTTCTTAAAGTAACATAAAATTGTATTTTAAAGATGGGGATGATACTCCTTATTAAGGAATGATACCTGAGTTGAACGATTAATATGCTACTATAAATATATATTAAAAAAAGTTATATAATAGAGTGGTAAGGATCACAGTATGAGAGTTATATATATAGGTATACTATGTTTACTGATATCTCTTGAAGCAGCACCAAGAGAACTAATACCGCACTCTAAAACAGAATTTAGTTATATCAATAAAAATGGCAAATTATATGAATTTGATTTAAAGGGTAAAGACTTCATTCTTGTCTCTGTAAGAGAAGAAGAGAGCGATGGAAGGTTTTATGCAGTAGACAAAGATGGGACAGTCTGGTTGAGTGGAGGGGTATCTTCGGGAGAAGAGAAAGGGTTTACCCCTTCGGGAAAATGGAAGGTGCTTTGGAAAAAACGTTTTTATACCTCTAAGGAATATCCTGAGGAAGATGGCAGTAACAACATGGATTTCTCTCTATTTTTTACCAAATGGGGACATGCTTTGCATAAAGGAAATATAAACAGTACTTCTCACGGCTGTATACATGTGAAGCATGAAGATATACAGGTATTGTATAAGTGGGCTGAAGTGGGTATGCCTGTGCTCATGACCCGACATCGTTATATGCAGTTTGCCAGACCGGATCTACGGCGAATATATACGAATATGAAACAGTATACACGCAAAGGTAAATAATAAACCCTCTGCCTAGAGGGATTCAATGTTTTAGAAGTTAGACGGTGCGGGTGTATTGATCAGGTTATAAAATTCAGATCTTGTACGCTCATCACTCTTAAAGAGTCCGCGAAGTGCAGAAGAGACAGTGGTTGAGTTTATCTTTTGAACCCCTCTCATCTCCATACACATATGGCGGGCGTGAACCACGACTGCCACACCTTTTGGTTTAATGGTATTTAAAATTGCATCTGCTATCTGTTCGGTCATCTGTTCTTGTATTTGTAAACGTCTTGCATAAACGTTTACGATACGAGGGATCTTAGAAAGACCAACAACTTTACCATCGGGTATATATGCCACATGGACACGACCGATGATGGGTAACATATGATGCTCACACATAGAGTAGAATTCAATGTCACGCACCAAAACCATCTCGTCATTACTTGTGGTGAAAAGTGCTTCACCCAGTATCTCTTCTGGGTCTTGGTCATACCCTTCTGTAAGAAACTTAAGTGCTTTTGCTACACGATTAGGGGTTTTTTCAAGTCCCTCTCTCTTTGGGTCTTCCCCTAAAAGTTCAAGTACTTTAGTGATAGCTTGTTCAAATTCTTCATCTTTTGTCATAACAGTTTCCAAGTATTAATATGTGTGTATTGTATCTAAATACAATTTAATTATTTTTTCATCTACTTTTGAAATGGCAAGTTTTTGTATATCATGGGTAGAAAAATAATGTTCCTGTTCTTTGTCCAGTTCATCATAAACATAGACTTTGCAAATAAGTTTAAAGTGTGTATAAATATGTCTAACTTCACCTGTGTCTGTTGCAGCATGACCTCAGAGAGATAAATGTGGTAGGGATCTTTAGTCGTGCGCCATGGAAGTTCTGTTCTACCGTGTGCTTTGTACCATTTTTGGATAGCGAGATGTGTTTGTGAATACATGAAATGAGTATAGCTTAATTTCTAGTAGAAAAGGTACATTGCATAGATTGATTAGAAGTATATTTGATTGTTAAACACATATTAATGCAATTTTTATTATGATGTTAATCAGTTTAATTAAATAAAGGATAGACATGAAAATAAGTAAGATCATATTGTCACTAATGCTTCTTGTAGGGTTGGCTCATGCAGGAACACAGTTGACGGCGGAATTGCAAGGGATAGAGGGTAATAAAGAGACCCAAATCGATACGCTCATGAAGAAGATAGATTCTGTTGGGTTTACCAATGTAGCGGTAAACAAACATATTGAAAATTTTTACTATAAAAAATTTAAAGAAAAAGGTGTAGAGATGCTCTCTTTCTTTGGTTTAAAAAATGACGAAAAGTTAAGAACTTTACTTCTTGCAAACCCTGATTTTGGTGCGTACGCTCCGTTTAACTTTTTGGTCTATAAAACACTTGATACCAAAGCAGATGACAACACATGGTTTGGACATTTAGCAGCAGATACAATGCTTGATATCATTGGTGAAAAGAATCCTGATACAAGAAAAGAATTTACAGATATGATCGCTGAATGGGATGCGCTTGTTACTAAAGAGATGAAGCCAACAAAAACAAAAAAGTTTGAGCATACAGAACCACTTCCTACGCATGGGTTGACTAAATTGGTTAAAAAGTTTGATAAACCAGATGATATGGAAGAATTTATAGAAGAGTTTGTCGGTGATCACGATGGACGTTTTGCAAAAGCTAATTTTATCATTGCAGGATTTGTTGACTTTAAATTTGAATTTGATGATCAAGAGCTTGAATTTGATAAATATGATGCATACTGGGTTTCACTTTTATGTCACTTTGAATTCTCGAACTCAATCTTTAACAGAGGTACACCTGAAGCAGGTATGTTTGCGCCATGTTCAGTTTATTTCTACATTCCAAAAGGTACGAATGAACTTCATGTTGGTTATGCAAGTGTAGACAATTGGATCTCTGCGCTTAACATGAAAGATCAAAAACAAATTGATTCTATGAGAGCAGTAGATGCTGAAGTAGTTGCAATATTTAAAGAAATGGGTTTCGAACTCGTTAAGCAATAATATTTTTCCTCTAGCGTGCAATACTTTGTTGCACGCTAATTTCCATCTCTTTTTCCCCAAAATTTCCCTCTTAGTAGTATTTCAACATTATTTAGATAAAATCACGACATTATATATTAAAGGATTGTAGTGAAAGTTACAGTAAATAAAGTAAATGAAGCAAATGTTATCGTATCTGGTACGATAGAAAATGATGTAGTAGAAGCACATATCAATACTATGGCTGTTCAAGCAGGTAAAGAGATGAAAGTTGATGGTTTTAGACAAGGTAAAGTACCGCCACATGTAGTGAAAAAATTACATGGTGACAAACTTACTCAGGATGCAGAAGGTGAAGCACTGAAAGAGCTTATCGATGCAGGTATCAAAGAAGCAGGAATTAATTCAGCAGATATCCTTGGCCAACCAACATTTAAAAAATATGACAAGGGTGACAATAGTATTGAAGTAGAAGTAGAAGTTTCTATTAAGCCGGTATTTGATCTTGAAGGATATATGGATGTTGTACCAAAATTTGACAAACCAGCAGTAGACGCTAAAGAAGTAGAAAAAAGACTTCAAGAGTTAGCTGATACACAATCGCCTTATACTAAATTAGCTAGAAAACGTATGGTAAGAGATGGTGATATGACTGTGATAGATTTTGAAGGTTTTGTAGATGGTGTACCATTTGATGGTGGTAAAGCAGAGCAATTTAAACTTGAAATAGGTTCAAATCAATT
>QMKT01000016.1 GCA_003646505.1 Campylobacterota bacterium | reverse complement strand
TGTCACTAATATAAATGGTTTAACTCCTAGTAACTTTTTCCCTGCTTCTGCTTCTTCTTGTGTATCTCTTGTCCCTAAGTGTAAAATAATATCTTCATTATATACACCTAATGACATAGCTAATTTTTTTTGCATAACAGCATGCTCTGTTGTGTCATATAATCCATGGTATCCAGAAACAATAATTTTTGCTTTTCTATTTAGTTGATGATAGAGGCGTATACCTTCGTTTAGTCTTACCACAGATGTAGCTACTACCTGTGAAGTAATAGGTAAGCTTTCATCAGTATGGTGTCCGCCACCCAATACATATATATGCTTTATATTCTTAGGTGCTGTATGAAGAGTAGGATTATTAGATTCTATGGCATATAAGAGGATGTTGGAAATTGGTGAATATGAAAAAATAAATAACCACACAATACTGAATGAAAGTGTGAGTTTAGCTTGGGTTAATTTATTTCTATAGAGAAAGAACAGTCCTAGTATTATGAACGCAATACCTAAAGGTAGAGGCATTAAAAACATAGTAACAAATTTTTTAAGTAAAAAGTCCATAGCTTACTCTACCAATCTTGTTTCATCTGCTCCAAGCTCCATCACTTTCCATGGTAAGCCCTGTGCATTTAGTTCATCCATAAACGGATCAGGATCGAATTCTTCCATATTGAAGACACCTTTACCTTGCCATTTCCTTTCTAACATGAGTTTAGCCCCTATCATCGCTGGTACGCCTGTAGTGTAACTGACTCCTTGACTCAATACTTCTGCATAACATTTTTCATGGTCAGAGACTTGGTAAATGTAAATAGTTTTTTCTTGACCATCTTTCAAGCCTTTAGCAAAGATACCAATGTTCGTCTTTCCCTTAGTTCTAGGTCCTAAACTTGCAGGATCAGGAAGCAGGGTAGCTAGAAATTCCATGGGGACTATCTTCATACCTTTATGCTCCACTTCTTTGATACCTAGCATGCCTACATTCTCTAAACACTTCATATGTGTCAGGTACGACTCTCCAAAGGTCATAAAGAAGCGTATGCGTTTGAGTCCTTTAATGTGTTTGACCAAAGATTCCATCTCTTCATGGTAAAGCAGATAAGAATCTTTGGGTCCTATTTCTGGGTAATCCCACAGCTGTTTGATCTCCATAGGGTCAGTTTCTATCCATGAAGCTTGTCCATTATCGTCTTTTTGCCAGTAGCGACCTTTTGCAGAAACTTCACGCAGGTTTATCTCAGGGTTAAAGTTGGTAGCAAAGGGATACCCATGATCCCCCGCATTACAGTCGAGTATGTCTATGGTGTGAATCTCATCAAAGTAGTGTTTTTGGGCATAAGCACAAAAGACATTGGTCACGCCTGGGTCAAACCCTGAACCTAGAAGACCCATGACATTTGCTTCTTTAAACTGCTCATCTCTCTCCCACTGTTCTTTGTATTCAAACTTCGCAGTATCCGGGTGTTCATAGTTGGCTGTATCAAGATAATCAACACCTGTTTGTGTGCAGGCATCCATGATCGTTAGGTCTTGGTAGGGAAGTGCTACGTTGATGACAATGTCAGCATCTAACTTTGTGATGAGTGTAACAAGTTCAGGCACAGAGTCAGCATCTACTTTGGCAGTGCTGAGTTGTACACCTGTTTTGTCTTTAACATTTTTGGCAATAGCATCACATTTATTCACCGTACGGCTGGCTAATGTGATGTCTCCAAAGGTATCTGCATTCATAGCACACTTAAAAGCAACAACATTTCCAACACCGCCAGCGCCGATGATAAGGGTTTTTTTAGGCATAAAGACTCCTAGTGAAATAATAGATTATTTTATCATAAATAGTAGTGGTTTATAATATAACTCAAGGCAAATAATAGTGGTATAAACAGTAAAGTACTCACTAAAATAAGTGAAGTAACATCTTTAGGTTTACAGTTATATAAAGAAGCAAGATTTATGTTTGCTATTGCTAGGGGTACCATCATCTCCATAAAAATCACACCTTGTACAAAGAGTGGCAAATTTGTGAAGCTGAGTATAAGAGCTGTTGCCAGAGGAACGAAGATGAACTTTTGGCTTAACGTTCCTATAAAGAGTTTAGGATGAAGTTCTTTGATGCGTATACCTTGCAGGAATGTCCCCAATAAAAAAAGTTGCAGTATGATCCCTGCGTAAGCGCCCATTTTGAGAAATTCTTCTATTTCAGAGGAGAGTTGTATATTATTTATATTAATTAATATTGCAACAATGGAAGCAGGTATGATAGGGATTTTGATAATGTTAAAGAGTGAATCTTTGATACTAAATGATCCTCTTGAATAGATATAAACACCGATGATATAGACAACAAAAACATTGGTAATGTTAATGAGTGTGGTATAAATAACGCTTTGTTCTCCAAAAAGTGCAATCCCAAGAGGGATCCCAATGTTACCTGTATTGCCCACAAAACCGGCAATGGAAAAGATAGCACGTTCTTTAATATTGTTAAATATTAACTTTCCTAAAAGTATGGTTGGAATGAGTAAAGATAAAATAATTGCCAGGTACACCAATGGAACATAAATATGCTCAGTGTGTAACTTGGCAGTGCTAAAGCCCCAGATAGTCACAAAAGGCTGAAGAAAGTAGACAGACATTAAAGTTAGGGTCTTGGTACTGATATCTTCTTTAAAGATACGTTTAGCCATGTATCCAAGCATTATGAAGACATAAACAAAGAGTATGGAGAGGAGTGTGCTTATCATGGGTATGATTATAGCCTATAGAACCCTCTGAATAACTAATGTACTCATAATGAATGCATTAGTTATTCAGAGGGTTCTCTTCTATCGGTATGTTGATTTATTTTCTCTTAATGAATGGGACCAACATTGGAGTGTTCTTTATATAGTCACTATACTCTTTTCCAAAAGTGCTGATTAAACTTTTTTCTTCGTAATAAAGACCTATTAAAACATAAATACTCATACCAACACTCAGTAGAAGATGAGTGTAACTCATAGATGGTGTTGCCCATAACCCTATAAGTGTACCTGCTTGAATAGGATGTCTTATGTATTTATAAAAATAGTTTATCTGAAAGTTAATTTCTGGTTCTGGAATATTTTTTAAAGCTCTATATCCTTGATGTAAGCCAAAAAGTTCAAAATGATCTATTATAAAAGTAGCAAGAAATGCAATAACCCATCCAGTAATATAGAGTGTGCTCATACTCCAGCTTAAAAAACCATCTTGAATGTTCCAAGCATACCCATCTAACGGTTGCCAAAAATAAAATATAAGTATCAAGCAGATTGATGAAGCAACAGAATAAGTAGCAGATTTTACTGCATTTGAAACATTTTTAAGTAATCCGTCTTTAAAAAAACTTCTTGCCATAAGAGAGTGTTGTAAAGCAAAGAATAATAATAGCATCGCATCTACTAAAATAGGATTTAATTCTATTTTTATAATTGGATTATCTATATAAAACCCCATAAACCCCCATGGATAAACCCATAAAATTAAAAAAGTTAAAGTACTAAGAGAAAGTAAGTACCCAACTATTGAGTATAAAAATATAAAATATTTTTTCATCGTATATGTTCCTTTTGTTAACTTACTTTTTTCATCTTTCCATAGATTTTGTGCTTATTCTTATTGATTTGGCTTTTACTTTCAGCATATTCAAACTTTATTTAATACCTTTTTTGATATAAAAATTATACTTTGTTTGTCAAGGTGTGAAATATTGCTTTAAAAATCGCCGGCTCTAAAAGCAGAGAGAAACGGTGCTTTTAACGTCCGAGTGAACTTGTCTTGTTAGGTTTTTCAATCAAGGTGAACAGCCTAGGAGAGAACCAGGGTTGGTTCCATTTTGACGAAACTGGATATATTGAAGACCTGTATATGGATAAAATTTATCACCAAGAGGTGCATGAAAGTACGTGTAGTAATATTCTCGGGATGTCGGTAAAACTGTGTCCGGGATACCATCTGGATCATAATTTATAGTAATGACACCTCCAGTGTTTGTAACCCCATACATACGACCGAAAGGATCAACGTTGCATCTAGGATGTATTTTCTTGACGCACCGCTGAACATTAGATCGCCATTCTCTTAGATATCCCTGAATTACGGGGTCGTCCCAAGGGCCTGAGCTCATATCTTTCTCCTTAATTATTGTTCAATTGAGTGAAACCATCTATTTATTAGGGGAACACTATGTCCCACTATTGCTTTATTATTCATATACTAGTATATCATAAATGTCCGGCTATTTTTAAAATATGTCACCTTGAAAGATTTTTCACTCTATTTTTACAAATTGTATATAATCATAAAAATTGCTTATGTCCTTTTAGTCATTTTCACATTTACAGTTTATTGTTCCAGAAACCTTTATTTTTACATAACATTTTTTAGAATCTGGCCACTTCCCTGTACCGAGAGTTTCTGTATTTACATCACTTATTTTCGGCTTACACTCGCAAGGACTTTCACACTGCGTCTTGCTACCATCCTCATCTCCAAACTTGCAATGAGCTTCTGCAAATGCACGGAAGACACCGCGAGCTTGTTTTACATATTTAGCTTGATCTACTGGTTGAAGAACAGGGCAATCACCTTCTATGTTATCTGCATAAGTAATTTTTACCGTCATAGTATGGGTAATGCTCTCATAGCATTCCTTTTCTTCGCACGCTGGTTTTCTCTGTTTCTCTTTCATGGTTTTCTCCTCTTCGATTTTTACGAATAACTATTTATTCAATGAATAGTATAGCACAAACAATCAAGATATTTAAAATAACAGATAGAAAAAATGTCTATATTTTTAACTTTTTAAGGTTTTTCGGGTGTGCCTATTAATGGTACTTTTAGTGGTGCTGCGAGACCAATATACACCACCATACCGTCACCAGCCGGATCTGGTTGCAATGGGATATTTTTCCAATTATTGGCTAACCATACATTGCCTGAGGAATCGATTTCTACGCCAGTATTGCGATCGAGTAAATCACTGTGGTAACCCGTAACATCCGGTGACAAAGCATCTCCGGTTTTGTAACCGGTAGGACAAGCATCGGAATTTGCACCACAAAAGCTTGAGAGGCCACCTTTTTTGAAATTGGCTACCCAAACATTGTCATCACCATCAACGGCGATACCCCAGGTAACCTCCATACCACCAGGCACCTTTTTATCAACGCTAGATAGAGTGGTTTCACGTGTATTTAGCTGTATCCCGTTAATGTTTATCATAGCGATTCCAGGAGTACCTGTAAGTAATCTTCCTGGTGCATCCGGGCAGGGCAACTCTATCTGGCCAGAAAGGGTTACCCAGATATTACCTCTGCTATCGGAAGCTATTGCCATGGGTTTTGAATCAATACCGAGATTAAAATTTGCTAATTGTTTACCATTACTATCATAAGCAAGTATATTGTCGGTAACTTCACCAGATACCCAGGCCCTGCCTTCACTATCAAAGGCTACATCAAATGGTTTAACCAGATCAGGATCAGTGATCGTCAGAAAATTATCCGGATCGCCGTCACGATAAATGGTGACATCAACCTGACCTGTAGAAGTAGTTGCGCCGTTACAGCTGGCAATCCAGATGTCGCCGTCAACATTTGCCACAGTGCCTTGTGGCCAGCCAATACCACCTTGAGTCCAGCCGCCATCTTTTGGATTACCAAATATATCAAAGGTGGTTGCATCGGGAGAAATAGCAGTGCCATCTGACGCAAATTGAGAGACGCTGTTATTGGCAAGGTCGCCTGGACAAGTGCTACCTTTAAAGCCATAGTTGCCCTGCCAAATATCGTCTGTGTCTGGAGCAATGCCGATACCAAAACCAGCGCCATATGAACCACCACCCGTATAAACATCGACTTTTCCGGTACTCGGATCCATCTTAAATATTTGCTGGCTGCCACAGTCTGGAAGGATATAGGTATCATCAGTAACTAGATTATTGGTAATCCACATTTGACCGTCAGCATCAAATGCCATATTGCCTGGGCCGGCTAATTGAACAGGGTCTCCTTTAAATTTAAGGGCCAGTGTCCAGGATGAGGGTGCCGTCTTACCTAAATCTTGTTGATAAGTGTCAGAAGTAACTAAATCGAATAGTGGAACGGGGTCTCTCCATGGATTTTTTGCCATATTAACAACAGCATGAAAAGTATCTGTGGGTGCGGTATTGTTTAAGGAAAGTGCTAACTGCATCATTTTCTCGCAAACAGCCTCATTGTTGGCGCAGCTAGCAAGTAAGTTTGACATTTCATTTAGAGATTTTAAGGCGCTAAAATCTGAAGAAGGTTCGTTGTCATCATTTAAAATAGTTAAACCTGGATTACCAGTTTCAATGTCAACAAGATTAGTGATCATGTTTGCAGCAATTGCTAATCCAGGACCGATACCTGAAATACCCTCGTCAGTTATAAATTGTGCAAGTGCAAAGGCTGAGGCCACGGTTGTACGGTCATTTAGGACAACATTTTGGTTATCAACAGATGAGGCGAGAACCACGGCAAGGGAATATTGTGCGGGTAAGTCTTTAACAATATTTGCTAGTTTACCACCAGAGGTTGCTAGAAATACAGTACCATTGTCGCTGTCACTGATTGAAAACTTGAGCTTGAAACTACCATCCGCCTGTGTTATGGTACTTTTGAGTGCCTTTGTGCCATTTTCGAGGCTGGTGTTATATATAGAAATCTTGCTGCCAACCACGGCCGTATCGCCAGTCAGGACAAGCCCCTGAATGGTTCGATTATCAGGATTAGAATTGTTACACCCCGTTATTGAAATAATTATTACGCATGATAAAGCCAGTAAACACTTAAATTTTCCAACAAGGCACATGATTTTAATCCTCCGTTTGTATTTTTAATAGTGTATCATAAATGTCGACTTAATTAAAAGTTTGGGTGCATAATTCCCTACATCATAAATTAAGTTAATGGCTCTGGGAGAATGTACTTTTTCGTCTACTTGATATGAGTTTACTCAACCATTAAACTATTTTAGATATGATTCTTTAATTAAATTTTAGGACATTTTATGGATTTTGGTTCTCTTGAAGCTTGGGGTTATTTGGCAGTTGCATTCTTTGCCTTTGGTGGTTCGTTGTTCATCGTTGCTGCGGCAGGTGTATTTTCTTTTATGGGGAAGATGGACCTTACTACTGCTTTGGCAGTGGCAACAGTGTCAAACTATATGGGTGACATGTTTCTTTTTTACCTAGGGAAATATCAGAAAAAAGAGATACAGCCTTACTTTGCAAAACATAAACGTAAAATAGCCCTTGCAACGCTGATCATGCGTAAGTATGGGATAGCGGCCATATTTATACAGAAATTTTTGTATGGTATCAAAACCTTAGTACCTCTCTCTATGGCACTTTCAAAGTATGACTTTAGGAAGTTTGCGTTTTATAATATTTTTGCTTCTATTGTGTTTGTTTTGACCATAGGGCTTAGTGCATACTATTCGAGTGAAGCAATTATAGCAGTGTTTGCATATATCAAGATCAATCCATGGATCGCGCCAGTGATCTTGTTTGGTATTATCGGTACAGTATGGTTTGTGATGGAAAATATGACGAAGAAAAAGAAAAAGAAATAGTTTTTACTATTTCTTTTATCTGTTTAGCCAGTAAATTAGACTAGGGATATTTTCAATCCCAAAGTAAAGATAATTATTATCTACTTTTTCTCCCTCTCTATAAACATACGTGAGCCTAAAGATATCAACGATGTCTATATAAGTGTTTAAACCATAAGCACTGTCTTCTTTGTAGAATGAGCCTTTTGTATCTCCAAAGAAACTTACACCTGCCCCAAATTTCATAAAGTCATCATAATCATGAAAGGCAGAGACATCTACACGTACGAAATTGGATGTTTTATTTGCAACGACAAAAGATGCTTTTGTTTCCAGCGCATCTATCAAAGGCATCTTATCATTATAATAAAGTGCGGTATAGCCAAAACTTGTTCCCCCATTCGTGAGATCTGTTGCTATTTCTCCAGGTAATAGTCTCAGAGCAGTGCGTAAACCTTCTTTTCCTTCATCCTGAGGCACATCTAAAGGTAAAAAATGAAAACCGTTTTTATCTTTAATTGAACTGCTTCCCACCCATGCACCAACGCTGGTCATTGTAGCAATACCTGCATGATCAGGATAAATTTCTGCTCTGTCATTTTCAAGCGTCGTAATACGGTTGATAATAAAGCGTAAAGGCCTTTTATACCAATTATCAATGTCTTGTTTCGCATAAGTGAGAAAAGAGTTTTTAGATGTTTTAAGATACTGCATATCAAGATTGACAAGGAAGGATTTAAACTCGTTATTATCATAACGTTGTTCATTTGGTTTTTCTATATTAAATGCATTATAGATGGCAGAGAATTTATCGGTTGTTTTTGGTTTAGTATGATCAAACTCAGTATGTAGAAAAAGTTTATAGGCTGCTAATGCTTCAGGATTAGTATCTATCCCCAATCTTGTTTTGAGTGCATTCATCAGTTTTATTTGGGAGAAATGGCTATATTTACTTTTTCTTTTTAATGCTGCGGCAAGATTATATATAGCATCGTATACACCTACATAATAATCATAAGTACGAAAATTTTCATCTAAAAATGCACCAAAATGTCCTAAGAATTTTCCCGTAATAGGATGATGTCTGGAAGAAAGTATTAATTTTTTATCTGAGTCTCCTCTAAAGTTTTTATTGATAGCATCATAGAGTTTCATAGATTGCATAATGCCAAAACTACTGAAGACAGGGATAAGGTTGGTTGTTATAAATCCAACGGGTAATTCCTCTTTAGCTTCATCTTCTTTGACCATGATCTCATTACGAATATTACTGGGATCCATAAATAAAAAGTGTGTTGAATTTTTATCAAGTGCAATGGCGAGATCGAGAGGTACATTATCATACAAACCACCATCAATGAAGTAGGCTGAATTATTTTTACCTTTATATTTATAGTCTAGTTTTACTTGTTGAAAAGCGCCAGGGAATGCACCTGAAGCGAAGAGAAGATTCACAAGTTTTTGTCTGTCTTTTTCTATACCTGGGATGGAAAGATAAAAGGCTGTACTTTTTGGCAAATCATTATTTTCAACAATTCCCTGTCCATTTTTCTCTTTAAAAACAAGAGGTACGGAAAAGTTTTGATTTTTGACTTTAATACCAGAAATATTTTCAACGATCGGTCTCACTTTTGTGACTGAAACACCGAGAGGAACTTCACAGTTCTTTTTAAATATAGGCTTTTTGAGGTGTTCAATAATAATCTCACCTTTCTTTTCCAAACCTCTTCTTGTCAATAAACTGTTTTGATTTGTTGGGTCTTTACCATCGATCACAAGGTCTTCTATGCCAAGGTGAACCCAAGTTTCATAAAATAGGTTATCATCTACAGAGTTGTGTAGAGGTACAGAATCTTTTTGACACCAGTACATGGCAGAGAGCAAAGCATTGATGGAACCTGCAGATGCACCTGCCACAGAGCGCAGTTCAGGTTCAACTAATTTACCATTTTTTTTTATTTTGTTGAGCATTTTGATTATTGCCCAGTTGTAACCTGCCTCGTACGCACCAAGACTGACCCCTCCTGAAATGACTAGAGAAAAGTCCAGTTTTTCACGTTCTGCATGAAGTGTGAGTGTTAAGAGAGAGAAGAGAAGAGCGAGTTTTAAAAATATTTTCATAGGATCTACCTTTTGAAATGTGAGGGAGTAAAGATGGCAACAGTTGTTACCATCCTCTGAAGGCTAAGTTCTTTTTTGTTTTACAAATTTTTCGATACGTCTGATACCTTCCCGTATAGTTGTAATGTCTGTTGCAAATGAGAATCTAAAGTAACCTTCAGACCCAAATCCTATACCTGGAACTACTGCAACACCTGTGGCTTGCAGTAACTCTTTACAAAACTCGATAGAGTCATTTGATACATCTTTGATGTTTACAAAAAGGTAAAATGCCCCTTGTGGTTTTAAAACAGAAAGACCATCTACTTCATTAAAGAGTTTCACGGCTTCATCTGCTCTTCCTTCAAAGGCTCTTCTCATGTTATCGATGTCCTCATCTACTTCACCAAGAAGTGCAGGGATAGCTGCTTTTTGAGTGATAGAGTTAATGTTTGATGTGCTTTGACTTTGCAACTTGTTCATCGCAGCGATGAATGTTTTGTTCGGTGTTGCCAAGTATCCAAAACGCCATCCCGTCATGGCTACAGATTTACTAAGACCATTGACTGTTACAGTACGCTGATACATGTCTTCAGAGACACTTGCTGCTGCTACAAATTCTATACCGTATACAAGCTTTTCATACATTTCATCAGAAACAACAACAATATCTGTGCCTTTTAAAACTTCAGCTAGAGCCACAAGTTCTTTTTTTGAATAAACAGAACCAGTAGGATTGGAAGGAGTTGTCAAAATAAGCATTTTTGTTTTAGGAGTAATGGCAGCTTGAAGTTGATCTGCAGTGATCTTAAATCCGGCTATCTCATTAGTATCGATAACTACAGGTATAGCACCTGCATATTTGACCAACTCAGGATATGTAACCCAGTAGGGTGCAGGGATGATCACCTCTTCATCTTCATTAAGTACAGCCTGTAAGAGGTTAAAAAGTGATTGTTTTGCACCATTACTGACGATGATGTCTGAAGGTGCATAGTCTAGACCATTGTCTCTTTTGAGTTTAGTGGCTACTGCTTCAAGTACTTCTGGTGTGCCTGGTACGGCAGTGTATTGTGTAAATCCATCATTAATCGCTTTGATGGCCGCATCTTTGATACGTTGTGGTGTTCCAAAGTCTGGTTCTCCTGCAGAAAAAGAAAGGATGTCTTTACCCTGTGCTTTTAGATCACGTGCAAGTGAAGATATAGCGATAGTGAGTGATGGAGATAGTGTTTGTATGCGATCTGAAAGCATGAAAACCCTTTAATAAAATTAGTTTAAATAACTATTATTATAGCTAAAATCTGAATATTTGTGGTTTATAACTGTCTAATAGAAGTTTTCTTTAATCCATACTGTGAATAAAGTTATCATATTCTTCATCTAAATCGTGATCTTTTTTCTTGATAGCATCTTGTTTGCCTTTTGGTAGAGCATTTTCCAGTACTTCAATACGTTTTAACAGGTACTCAAAAATTTCCTTATTGACATCTGGCATGATGTCATGGTTAAGATGTGAGGATTCTTTTTCGCACTGTAGTACACGTGCAGGTATGCCAACGGCTGTAGCAGAAAAAGGGACATTTTTAACGACAACAGAGTTGGCACCTATTTTGGCATTATCTCCTATGAAGATATTGCCCAGTACTTTTGCACCAGCACCTATGACTACATTATCACCTATGGTAGGGTGACGTTTTCCTTTTGAGGTGCTGACACCACCAAGCGTCACTTGTTGGTAGATGATAACATCATTGCCGACGACAGTCGTCTCACCTATTACCACCCCAACACCATGATCTATAAATACTCTACGTCCGATCGTGGCAGCGGGGTGTATATCGATCATGGTAAAAAACATACCAAAGGCTGAAATAAATCTTGGGATGAACCGTAAGCCTTTTTTGTATAATGAGTGGGCAAAACGGTGGAAAAAAAGTGCCCATAGACCAGGGTAGTTAAAAAAAAGTTCAAAAGTTGAATGCAGGGCAGGGTCATTTCTTTTGACATTGGTAAAATCTTCTTTTATGAGACTAAATACGTTCACGTTTATTATCCTTGGTTTTCCATGTTTTCATTATTGGCTTGTATTGTTTTAAGATAACTGTTTTCACTTAAATAAAGGTATAGTTTACCTAAAAGTTCTCTTTTTTCTTCTTGACTGATGTGCGTAGATTCTTCAATACGATATTTGAGTGTCTTATCCATAATATTGGTGTCATAGTCTAAGTCATCAAGTACATCCATAAGGTTTTGTGCTTCTATAAGATGTTCAATATGGTAGTTACCTTCTTTATCAAAGTTGATAACTGCTTCTGTCGGGTGTGTAAAGAGGTTATGTTTCATACCCAGTACTTCCTGATACGCACCGGTAAGGAAAAAAGCCAGAAAGTATTCTTCTTTACTTATATCGATGTCATGAAGGTAAAGTGGTAAGTCACGGTTAAAACCTATCTCCCCGTCGCTGTCACAGGTAATATCCCAAATACTCGCAGGATTGGTTGGTTTGGTATCAAGTCTGTCCAGCGGCATAACAGGAAATTGCTGTGCCAAACCCCAAAAGTCTGGAAGTGATTGGAAGGCAGAGAAATTTACAAGGTACTTTTCTTGTATGCGGTCTTGTAGCTTTTTGAGTTCATCTGTATCTTCAGATTTAAGTAAGGCGATGGCCTTTTTAATGATCAGATTGACAAGTATTTCTGTGTTTGAACGGTCTTCCAAATCGATATATCCCAAATCAAAGAGTGTGAGTAAACTCTCCATATGATCCAATGCATCATGAAGGTATTCACGTGCGTGTTTACGTGAAATAGACCGATAAAGATCATGTAACTCTTCAATAAGCGGGGGGTTTTTTTCTTTAAGACGTAAGCCTTTTTCGTTGTATTCTTGAGAAAAGAGCTCTAAGACAGGTGCTACCAAGACAGAGTGTGATGCTGCGATGTATCGCCCGGACTCTGTAAAGATATCGGGTTCCTCTACGCCTTTGCTTTTGGCGATCTCCTGCATAAGGTAGACCACATCGTTGGCAAATTCCTGGAGGGAGTAGTTTCGTTCAGTTTTACCTTCATGCTGACTATATTCCACTGCCAAGCCACCACCTATGTTAATGGCTCCTAGTGCATCAGCACCACGTTTCTTGAGTTCAGCATAGATGTTACCCGCTTCACGTAAAGCTTTTTTAAGTGGAGCGATATCTCCCATTTGTGAACCGATGTGAAAATGGATCATCCATAAATGCGTTAAGAGATTATTTTTTTTAAGCATCTCATAGGCTTCAAGAAGTTCGGTGGATGTTAGACCAAACTTGGAGCTGTACCCACCACTTTTTGCCCAGATACCAATACCGGAACTATGAAGACGAATACGCACTCCAATTTTAGGTGTAATTGGATTATTTGCTGAAGTATTGAATTCATGATTGACTTGAATGATCGTTTCCAGTTCCCCAAGTCCTTCTATCGTGATAGTAATATTGTGTCCCATTTTCGCGGCAATGAAGCACAGTGATATCATCTCTTTATCTTTAAATCCATTGACTGTTATGGGTGCACCAAGAGGGGTTTTTGTCATTGCAATGATGAGTTCAGCTTTGCTTCCTGCTTCCAGACCATAATTATATTCAGAAGAAACGTCCATTAAAGAAGTGATGAAGTTTGGAAACTGGTTTACTTTGAGCGGGAAAACAGCATGGAAACTACCGCTATAGTTAAATTCCTGTGTTGCTTTGTCAAAGGTATTAAAAAGTGTAGAGATCTGTTTTTTTATAAGATGGGGGAAACGGAGTAAAAGCGGACCTTTATGCCCTTTGTCTCGAATATCTTGGGTAATCTGCAGCAAAGAAGGTTTAGAAGCATGATTAATATTGACAGTGTCATGATCAATGACAAAGTTTTTATCACCCCAAATGTTTAACCCAAAATCTTTCATTTATAACCCTATACGTACATAATGATAATTATATCAAAAATTAATGTCATTTGTGGAAATTAGTTTATCGGTTCTTGCTGTGTAGCACGGTGTATGTTTCCTCCTGCAGAGGTCATAGCGTCAATTTGAACTTCTTCTATGGTTCTGTCAGGGAAGGCAAGTTGCAGGACTTTTTTAGCTTTGTAGTCTGCTTTGGCATCCCCAAAAGTCTGCATGATAAGGGCACGGTTACAGAGATAGTAGCCTAAATAGCCTGCGTTAGCATGATCAATGCCATCTGGTGCATCTATGATCACTACTTCAAGTGCCTTGCCTTTTGCATCAGTTGCAGCTTTCAGGATCTTGATGTTTTCTCTTGTAAGTTCATAGGCATCAGATTCTTTATCATTGTTTCTATGTACAAGTACCACACCTTCTTTGACAAAACGTGCATAGAAATCTGTCTGGACATTTGTGATCTCTACCTCTTTTATGCCTTTAAGCCAAATGATCTTTTGAAGTCCCAGTAGTAATTTTAACTCTATTTCGATTTCTTCTTTGTTCCAGTAGGGGTTATAGTCGTCATTGATAATACAACTCTCTGTCATTATGGCAGTGCCGGAACCATCTACCTCAAAACAGCCACTATTTAATATCAGGTTAGAATGAATGATCTTTGCACCTGCTTTGGTGATAACAAAGTCTGCCATTTTTGAACTTAATACACCTGTTTGCTCTTCATCTTGCTCTTCTTCCTCTACTCCTATAAAGTTGAAATTTATACCAGACTTGTGGCCCTTTGCATCTAAAACAAAAGTGGGTCCATCATCTCTCATCCATAGTGTATTCATTTTTGATTCAATTACTTCTATAGGGTAATGATGTGTATTTAAATTTCCAAGGAGTGTTAGGAGTTCCTTATTGTCTGTGTTTTTAACCATAATGGACACAGGCTCATACTGTGCGATGGCAGTAGCAAGGAGAATATTGTTTTGCTTGAGTTTATCTCCAACTCCATTTCCATAAAAGGATAGCCATGTTCTTTTATGTTCATTCCCCTCATGAGGTAAAAATGAAGGATTGATAACTAAGAGTTCACCTCTTGGATCACGGGTACAAGACCATATAACTGCACCCAATAGTAGTAGCATTCCCATTCTACGTTTTATTCGTCTCATTGTTTCCCTTATATTTTTGGAATTATATCTAAAGGGCTTTAATGCAATCTACATGATTGCACCTTGGCTTAATCTAATCTTACCTATAATAGTTCTTATGAAGCAGCAGTTCTTAATGTATGAAAGTAATCCTGATCATCTTAAGCTTAGTGCAACAGGAAAATGGATGCTTGACACCGTACTTCAAATAGAGAAAGAACTGCGCAAAACACCTTGTGATAAAAAGATCATTTGGGATCTCTCTGCTGTTAATGAGTTTGACTCTGCGGGAGTATTATTATTTATAGAATATATGGAACGTTTTCAAGAAAAGACCAGTCTAGAAATAATAGGATACACCAATAGTCAAAAAGAGATGTATGAACTACTGCATAAAAATATTCATGAAATTCAAAGTCCTAAAAAGAAAAACATACTAGAGAGGATAGGTGAAAATAGCTTTGAGGTCTATACTGATATTAAAGAATTCATTACGTTTACCGGACATCTCGTTCATGCCTTTGTACATACTCTTTTTAACCCCAGAGAGATACGTCTCAAAGAAACAGTTTATCACATACACCAATCAGGGTTTAATGCGCTTGTTATTATAGGACTGACCTCATTTTTAGTGGGTATGGTCATTTCTGACCAGGGTTCAGTGCAGTTAGCCAAATTTGGGGCTGATATCTTCATTGTAGATACGGTTGCCATTTCAATTACAAGAGAGTTGGCTCCTATGATCACTGCTATTGTCATAGCAGGTCGCAGTGGATCCGCCTATACTGCTGAAATAGGGGCTATGAAGATCACTGAAGAAATTGCGGCTATGAGAACTATGGGCTTTGACCCTTATACTTTTTTGGTCTTACCACGTATTATTGCTCTGATGGTGGCCTTACCATTACTCATCTTTTTTTCTGATCTTATGGGGATATTTGGAGGTATGGTCGCTGCAGTGATGGCACTTGATATTTCTATGGTCCAGTTTACCAACAGACTGTATGAAGTATTGGAAGTGAAGCACTATATCCTGGGGATGATAAAAGGTCCCGTATTTGCCTTTATCATCGCAGCAATAGGATGTTTTAGAGGTTTTCAGGTTTCAGATAACACGGAGAGTATAGGGCATCATACCACTGCTTCCGTGGTCAATGCTATTTTCCTGGTCATTGCATTTGATGCGCTTTTCTCGGTGATCTTTACGGAGCTTGATATATGAATACCGTGATCCAGGTAGAAGGTATTGTGACAAGGTTTGGTGAAAGAACCATACATGATGGTGTCAAACTGCATATTGATGAAAATGAAATCTACGGGATTTTAGGTGAAAGTGGTTCGGGTAAATCAGTACTCATGAAAGAGATGATCATGCTTTTGGAACCTACAGAGGGAGAGGTGAGTGTTTTAGGTATCTCTTTACGTGATATCTCTTATAAAGATGCTCAGGCATTACAGAGTGACTGGGGTATCTTGTTTCAATTTGGTGCATTGTATTCTTCCTTGACCATTGCAGAAAACATAGAAATACAACTCAAAGAGTTTACAAATATCTCTAAAATGATGAGAGACAAGCTGGTTGCTTCAAAGTTGGCACTGGTTGGACTGGA
>QMKT01000015.1 GCA_003646505.1 Campylobacterota bacterium | reverse complement strand
TGGCGGATTCCCATTAGGTATAAAACGGCTCAATAAAAAGGCTGTGATCAACCAGCCTAAAATAGAAGCTGGGAAAAGATATAAGAAATCGGTAAAGGGTCTTTTATCGATTTCTTATATCTTTTCCCAGCTTCTATTTTAGGCTGGTTGATCACAGCCTTTTTATTGAGCCGTTTTATACCTAATGGGAATCCGCCATTTGCCGAAGGTGAAAAGCCAGTCATGATCGCTCCAGGCGGTAAGATGATCATGGGACTGTTTGCTTTCACTATTGCTTCAGCTGTACTTTCACACCAAGTACTTCACTTGCCGGCGATGTGGGGAATGATGTTTGGTTTAGCGGTATTAAAACTTTATATTTACAGAATGAGTAGAGAAGTAAGATACGATAGCGATGGTATCGTTTGTCCTGAAGTGAATGTCTTTTCTTTTATCGCGAAAATTGAGAATGATACACTGCTTTTCTTCTTCGGTATTTTAGCGGCAGTGGGAGGGCTTCATTTCTTAGGTTTCCTAGAGTATTTTACAGCACTTTACGCACAGTATGGTGCAACAACAGTGAACATCGGTGTTGGGTTCCTTTCTGCTATCGTAGATAACGTTCCTGTCATGTCCGCTGTACTTAAATCAAGCCCTGATATGGGTGTGGATGCACATGCACAATGGATGCTTGTAACACTTACAGCAGGTGTGGGTGGTTCACTTATCTCATTTGGTTCTGCAGCGGGTGTTGGGGTTATGGGTAAACTTCACGGCATCTATACTTTTGGATCACATATGAAACTGGCATGGACAGTACTTATTGGGTATATCGTTTCTGTTGCTGTTTGGTATGTACAGTTTCAAATCATAGGGTTTGGAGCATAATAATCTTTCCCTCTGAGGCACTTGCCTCAGTATTATTTATTACCTTTTAGATATTCAGAAAATAAAAAAGGATCTCTTTGCTTCTTCTTATGACAATCATGTTACTTTTAATCTCTACAGCACTTGGTTATTATTTTGGTGGGAAACAGGGGGCGATCGGTACCTTTTTTACTATTTTATTTCTTTTTGGTCTGCCTGTAATTATTTACATGATGCAAAGTAGCTAAAAAAGGGTTTCAATGGTGCCACTTATGAAATCTTACATTTGCAAAGCCCATTGTGAGCGTTACCTATTGTAAGTGGTACCCTTAATCATACTCATTGTATAATCTCATAATATTATTTACTAAGGCAACATTATATGAAACAAGTACCTATTCTAGTCCTCGATTTTGGTTCACAATACACACAACTCATTGCAAGAAAATTAAGAGAGTCCGGTGTTTATACAGAAGTTGTACCTTACCGTGAGAGTCTTGAAGACATTAAAGCAAGAAAACCACAGGGTATTATACTCTCCGGCGGACCGGCATCTGTGTATTCTGAAGATGCGTATAAACCAGATGAAGGTATTTGGGAGTTGGGATTACCGATACTTGGTATCTGTTATGGTATGCAACTTATCACCCAACACTTTGGTGCTTCTGTTGTGCCCGCAGATCATCATGAATATGGAAAAGCAAAGCTTAAAATAGAAAATGATTCCAGCATCTTTAAAGATGTGAACAATGACAGCACTGTATGGATGAGTCATGGAGACAAAGCGGAAAGTATTCCTGAAGGATTTGAGGTCGTAGGTACATCTGAAAACTCTCCATATGCAGCTATCGCAGATGATATGCGTAAAGTGTATGCTTTTCAATTTCACCCGGAAGTACATCATTCTGTAGAGGGTACAGCAATGTTGAAAAACTTTGCAAAACATATTTGTGGGTGTGACAGTACATGGAACATGGGGAGCTTTGCAAAAGAGAAAATAGAAGGTATTCGTGCACAAGTGGGAGATAAAAAAGTCCTTTGTGGTGTCTCTGGAGGTGTTGACTCTTCCGTGGTTGCAGCGATGCTTAATGAAGCACTTCCAAAAGAACAACTCATCTGTGTCTTTGTAGACCAGGGACTTCTTCGTAAAAATGAAGTAGAAGATGTACAAGTTATGTTTAAAATGCTGGATATACCACTTATTACAGTAGATGCAAAAATAGAGTTTATGTCAGCACTTAAAGATGTGTCAGACCCTGAAACTAAACGTAAAGCAATTGGTGAAAAATTCATTGAGATCTTTGACATTGAAGCTAAAAAGCATACAGATGTTGCTTTTTTAGCACAGGGGACACTCTACACAGATGTAATCGAATCTGTTTCAGTGAAAGGGCCATCTAAGACGATTAAGTCACACCATAATGTTGGTGGATTACCAGACTGGATGACTTTTGAACTGGTTGAGCCTTTAAGAGAAATTTTCAAAGATGAGGTAAGAAAATTGGGCTTAGAACTAGGACTTCCTAAAGATATGATAGGCAGGCACCCTTTCCCTGGACCAGGTCTTGCCATTAGAACAATGGGAGCAGTGACCGAAGAGGGGTTACATCTTATAAGGGAATCCGATGCCATTATGCAAGAAGAACTTAGAGCCACAGGCTATTATGACAAAGTATGGCAAGCCTTTACCGTACTACTCAATGTACAGTCTGTAGGTGTTATGGGAGATAACAGAACCTATGATAATACAGTATGTATCCGTATGGTAGAGTCTGTAGATGGGATGACGGCTACATTTGCACATGTGCCTCATGATGTACTTGAAGGCATGAGCCGTAGGATCATCAATGAGATCGACGGTATCAATAGAGTGGTGTATGATATTTCGTCAAAACCACCAGCAACTATTGAATGGGAATAATATAGTTATGTGTATCCCATCTTATTATAAATATCTTTTTTTATCTATTATTGTTGGAACTTTGGTGATTCTTGCTATATTTTATGACAGACTTTTTTACTTTGTACCTATATTTGTTTTTGCTATTATTTGGAGTCGTATACGTTGTCCTAAATGTAATGAACCTATACTTAAAGACAAAAATGGCTGGTATATATTTACCATGAGAAGTACTTGTCGTCATTGTGGACAAGATACATTTTTATGTGAAGCAGAATCTGATGAGGTAACGAATCAGCGTTTAAAATAAACGATCTAATGAAAAGTGAAATTTTAAAAAATCTTTCTCTTGTCATAATTGCTATTGCTTTTGTGGCTTTTATTTATGCTACCCTTAAAGCCCTTGATATCGTAGATCGAACACAGGTCGGCACTTCAGAGGGTATCTACACTTCTTATGTTACGACCTCCCAAGAGATACAAGATAAAGCGAAGGCACTTACACGGAATTGCCATAATGAATTGTGTGAAGTACAGGCACTGTTGGACTTTTCTAGCAATATCCCTTATTATACAAAAGCCTTTCAACAATATTCTCCTCAAGAAACCATACAACAGAATTTTGGTGATTGTGATGACAAAAGTAATTTACTCATTTCTATGCTTCATGCTGTAGGTAAGGAAGCCTATTTTGTCTTGGTCCCTAAACATATTTTTGTCATTGTCCCCTTACAGGATGATAGACTGAGAAAAAGAAAAGGGCTTTGGATCAATGGAAAAAAATATTATATTCTAGAAAGTACGGTAAAAAATTCTCAGGTTGGATTTGACTTACACTACAAGCTTAATGAAATTGATGTGATCATTGAGCCTTTTTCTAATGAAAAAATACAGATTGAAGATGTATCGTATGGGGTTTAAAATCTATGTCGATAAAGAGTAATTTTGATATGATAAGAAGATAAATAAGATAAAGGGTTTGAATATGTTATCCTCTATAACTAGATACTTTGTATTTTTAATGGTTTTAACACTTCTTTCGTATGCAGGTGGAGATATAGATAAGGAATCTGCAGAAGAAGAGATAAAAGATACGATTGTAGTACATGGGATGGTCTTGCATGGTAGAGTTATGAATCTGGGTCCGGAGAAACTCTCCTTTAGGTTGCTCTACAGTGAAGGATTAAATCATATAGCCTATAAAGATATAGAATCAATCTCCACCAAATATAATTATCACATTTCATTTAAACGTATGGATATTATAGGGCGTGTTGTTGCCATAGAAGATAACACTTACCTTAAGGTCATGGAAGGTGGAAATGAGAGAACCATTAAGATAACAGACATTGATAATTTTGTTATGGCAGTCAGTGATGACACTTCATTTGAAAACAGAGTACGCAATAAATTTCCTTTTACAAAAGGTAATATAAATGTAGGTTTTGAGATAGAGAACGGCGGTAATCAAAAAAATGAACTGGATATTTTGTTGAATTTGAGATACAAGCAGGCAGAACATGAAGTTAAACTGTATGTGGATTATCAATATGATACAACAGAAACTGAAAATACTGACACCACAGTCAGTAAAGACGAACTTGTAGGTATTTTAAGTTATCAAAATCATTTTCAGAATGATCAGTTTTATTATGCTACGTTTGCAGCTGATTATGATCGTCCCAGACATATATTAAATCGCTGGATCCCTTCAATAGGATACGGATATAGATTTAGTTTTGCCAAAGAAGCATGGCTGGAACCTTCTGCCGGTTTAGCCTATGTTGCAACGACATATACAGATGCTATTTATCCGGATAAAGATTTTGCTGCTGCATCACTTAATTTGACGGGAAAATACGGGATAGATGATGTGCCATATATTAATAGATTGATCATAGATGGATTTTTGATGTATTATCCAAGTCTTGAAAATTTTGGGGAAGATTGGGTATTTAGGTCAAACTTGACTTTTGCTGTACCTCTCTTTGACTTTTTCTCGGTCAAACTGACAATTGATCAGAGAAATGACAGTAATCCAGACCCAAGTGTGGGAAACAATAAAACCACGACCAAATTATTGTTTGGTCTGGATTTCTAACGTAAATAGACCTCTAGCGTTTATTTGGGCTGTTTTTGTTATAATATTTAAAAACAAGGATCATTTTATGAAATATACACGTTTCCTCACATTATTTGCTTTTACTATGGCTACACTTATGACTGGATGTACTGGTCAAAAGGCTTCTGTTGAACCTAATGTTAATGCTACTGAAAAAGAGTGTGCTGATATTAATAAAAAACTTGTAAAAACGGATAGATTTCTTGACCTGGTTGAAAATACGTCTGCCTTTCATTTGGAAGAATTGGCATCAGCATTGGAAACTCCAGCTATCACATCAAGCAATAATAAACCACAAATGTTGAAAGATGGGAATAAAAAGAAGGCAGCACTCTTAGAAGAACATCAAAAACTCGGATGTGAGATGCCTGACAAAGCGTAAGATCTTTATGTAAATATCGTGTCGTAAATTTAGCACTTTTGCATATCCAATAAGAGATAGTTTAGTCAGTGTCGCTAAACTATCTTTCGGATAAACTTGTAATATTTCCTAAAATAGACTATAATCCCACAAAATAATGCTATATAGGAGCAATACAATGGCAAAACATCAGTTTCAAACAGAAATAGGGCAACTACTCAAGCTCATGACACACTCTCTTTACTCAAACAAAGAGATATTTGTACGAGAACTTATCTCAAATTCAAGTGACGCACTAGACAAATTTAATTACCTTTCTTTGACAGATGAGCGATTCAAACAAGAAGAGTGGTCTGGAAAAGTATTTATGAAGCTTGACAAAGAAGACAACTCTCTTACTATCGGCGATAATGGTATCGGGATGAGTGAAGACGATCTTATGGATCATTTGGGGACGATTGCTAAGTCAGGAACGAAAGCTTTTATGGAAAATCTTACAGGTGATGCAGCAAAAGATTCTAACCTTATAGGTCAGTTTGGAGTTGGTTTCTACTCTGTATTTATGGTTGCGGACCATGTGGATGTTATCTCTAAAAAAGCAGGTGAAGATCAAGCGTATATGTTCTCTACAGATGGTACGGGTGAGTATGAAGTTAAACCTGTGACAAAAGAGGAGCATGGCACAATAATTTATATCAAACTCAAAGAAGAAGAAAAAGAGTTTTTAGATAAGGCTAGAATACAAGAGATAGTGAAGAAATACTCTAACCACATTGCCTACCCAATTATGATGAATTTCAAGGAAGAAGAGACTGAGGGTGAAGGTGATGATGCTACAACTAAAATGGTCAATAAAACAGAGCAGGCAAATGCTGCTACTGCACTCTGGACACTCTCGAAATCTGATCTTAAAAAAGAGGATTATACAGAGTTTTATCAAAGTATTGGACATGACAGTGAAGAGCCATTAGCCTATTTACATAACAGAGTGGAAGGTTCTCAAGAGTTTACAACACTTTTTTATATTCCTAAAAAAGCGCCTATGGACATGTACAGACAAGATTATACACCAGGTGTAAAACTGTATGTAAAGCGTGTCTTTATTACAGATGATAACAAAGAGTTGTTACCATCGTATTTACGTTTTGTGAAAGGGATTATGGATTCAGAAGATTTGCCGCTTAACGTAAGTCGTGAATTACTGCAAGACAATAAAGTGTTGGCAAATATGAAACAACACTCAATCAAGAAAATTCTTCAGGCGATCAAAAAGCTTCAAGATGAAGATTCAATTACCTTTGTTTCACAATATAACAGAATGATGAAAGAGGGTGTTTACACAGACCATGTCAATAAAGACCTTTTACTTGATATTGTAAAATACAAGTCTTCCACTGAAGATGGTTTGGTAAGTTTTGAATCGTATGTTAGCCGTGGTGATTCTGAAAAGAAAGAGATCTACTATATCACTGGAGAAGATGAGAAGGTACTTAGAAATTCACCTTTACTCGAAGCCTATAATAAAGCGAACATTGAAGTACTTATTATGGATGATAAAGAGGTAGATAGTATCGTCACACCAATGATAGGTACTTATAAAGAGTGGGCATTAAAAGATATTACTGCTATTGATGCACCTGATTCTAAAACAGAAGAAGAGAAAGAAGAAGTAGCTAAAGAATTTAAAACTTTGACAGATAAGATCAAAGAAGTTTTAGGTGAAGAGGTAAAAGAGGTAAAAACATCAACAAGACTTACTTCAAGTCCATCATGTGTACTTAAAGACCCTAATGACCCTATGGCTGCAATGGCACATATGTTTGCAGGAATGGGTGAAGAGATGCCAGAAACCCCTCTAATATTGGAGATAAACCCTGAGCATGAGATGGTCAAAAAGTTAGATGCATTGGAAGATGATACACTTTTTAATGATATCGTATGGGTACTACTTGATTCTGCGAAGCTTTCAGAAGGCTTCGAACCTAAAGATAAGGGAGCATTTGCTTCTCGCATTACCAATATAGCGACGAAAGCATTCTAAACTATGACTATCCCTTTTGAAGAACTGGTTGTTTTTACACTCCTTCTTTTAGGGGTGGTAGGGATTTATTATGCACTTAAGCTTCATTATATTTTTGCGTTTGGTCTTGTTAAAAAAACCAGTATTTCTGAAGAGAAAAAACAAAAAATTGAGAAAATTAAAAACTATGTATTTACTTTTTTGAAAGTTTTGTTGCTAATAGGGCTTGTAAGTATGTTTGTCTTTGGTACAGGGGTACTTATGGATGGCATGAGTCTTAAGGCCTTAGTGATTGACTTGTGGCAGAAGATACCAGAAGGCTTTTGGTTTTCTTTGCTATGGACACTTATTCGCATTGCAGTGCTTATTGTTGTGGTACGCTATGTATTGAAGAAAATTTATGTTTTTTTAGATAAACAACAAGAAAAAACCATTGCAAAAAGACGATATAATACAGAAAATGTTGAGCTTGTATATTTAAGAATACACAATACTATTAAGTATACTTTTGTATTGGGTGTCATCTACCGAATTGTACATTTCTTCCCTTTTTTACTAGAGGTAAGTTATGTTTTTTTAGTGGCATTGATACTCTTTTTTATCGTAGCGCTGGGCATTACTTTGAAAGAAGTAATTCTCATGCGAGCTTCTCTAAGGAAATAAAATGTCTCCACAAAAACGCGCAACGTTAGTTTCCAGTTCTGTTGCTTCTATTTTGGTATTGGTCAAACTGGTCATAGGGCTTGCCGGTGGATCTGTAGCAGTTTTGGCATCAGCCATTGACTCACTGTTGGATATGCTGGTATCTATTTTTAACTTTTTTGCCATTAAAAAATCTGAAGAAGACCCAGATGCAGTGTACCAGTATGGTAAAGGTAAGATCCAAGCCATTGCAGCCGTGATAGAAGGTACTATTATTACAATATCAGGGATATACATTATCTATGTAGGAGGGAAAAAGCTTATTGAAGCTTCGGCGACTACTCTGCTTACTCCTTCTATCGTTGCGATGAGTATTTCTATAGTTATTACTTACTTTTTGGTGCAGTATCTACTGAAAATTGCTAAAGAAACAGATAACCTGGTCATTAAAGCAGATGCTTTGCACTACAAAACAGACCTTTGGTCAAATGCTGCAGTTTTATTGGCATTGGGGTTGGTATATGTGACGGGACTAGATTGGATAGACGCACTTTTTGGTATAGGTATTGGGGTTTATATTATTTATTCGGCCTATGAGATCATTGTTGAGGGGATAGAGATACTGCTTGATCGTGCATTAGAGGGTGAAACCGTTGCAAGTATTGGAGAGATTATTTCTCAACATGCAGAAATCACCTCTTATCATTGGCTTCGTACGCGTACGGATGGCGGTATTAATTATGTAGAGTTTCATATGGTACTACGCCCAAATATGCGTTTACTTGAAGCACATCGTATTGCTGATGAAGTAGAAGATCAGATCATGTTACTTGACAGTAGAAAGCGTTGGGTGATCACGCCTCATTTTGATCCTTATGATGATGAACAGGTAAATGAAGTTATGCGCAATGGTAAAAAAGACAACACAATATTATGATTTATTTACTCTCTCCTCATGCAAAAAAAGGGTGTACTCATCTGCCTATGATATCATTTAGTATCGTGGAACAGACATTAGCATTTGAGGGGTATGAACTGTTGATGTTTACTTCAAAACAGGCAGTTGTATCTGCTGATAAACTGAATCCAAACTGGAAAGAGATACCTTGTCTGGCTATTGGTTCTGCGACAGCTAAGCAGATAGAAGTATTAGGGGGAACAGTACAGTATCAACCCAAATCCTTTTATGGGGAAACATTAAGCCACGATATAGTGAGCAAATTTAAAGGGAAGAAGATCTTATATCTACGTCCTAAAGAAGTCTCCTTTAACTCTAAAGACTTTTTGCAAAAAGAAGGCATTTTCCTTGATGAAAAAATCATCTATGAGACAGCCTGTATGCAGTATACAAATGAAGAAAAACCTGATAAGAATGCTATTATTATCTTTACTTCACCCTCATCAATACATTGTTTTTTGAAAAATTTTGAATGGGATAAGAGTTATGTGGCTGTAGTCATAGGGGAAGCCACAAAAAAACATTTGCCTGTTAATGCTTGCTATGAAGTGGCAGATACACCACTTATTGATGCCTGTATCACAAAAGCAACACAGCTTTTACTCACTTCTAACAGCAAATAGGTTATAATAAAATCAACCTAGGTGATGCGACTACTGTATTTGGGGTCCAACATTAATTTTAGTGGGACATGTAGTCTCTTGGTGAGTGGAAGTTTTCGTTCGAATTGATTGAATCAGTGAGAATTCATCCCCTAAAGAGAGACTCTCTCCTACACCGTTGGCTTATTCGGGCCGATTGACGCAGAACGCTCACCCGGGCCATTATTAGTGACGATTCTTGCACGCATAGGACTTTGTAAAGGTCATCGACGAACAGGGAGTTCGCCTTCAAACCTTTCCAAAACCCTCTACGCACAATGATCATCACTACTAAATAAACAAACCGTATTTCATGTGTATAAAACTTTATCGGAGAACTTTAAATGAACGTATTAATATTAGGTGCAGGCGGCAGAGAATATTCTATAGGATTAGCACTCAGTAAAGATGATAATGTAGAGAATATTTATTTTGCTCCGGGTAATGGTGCTACAGACACTTTAGGCGAAAACCTAAGCATCTCTGATTTCTCTGAATTAGCTGACTTTGTTGAGGCAAATGGTGTTGAGTTGACGATTGTTGGACCAGAAGGGCCACTCGTTGAAGGTGTTGTGGATGTTTTTAAAGCAAGAGATTTAAACATTTTTGGACCTTCAAAAGAAGCTGCCCAACTTGAAGGTTCTAAGATCTTTATGAAAAATTTTCTTGCACGACATAATGTTCCTACGGCAAAGTATATTGAAACTGATTCACTTCAGGATGCATACGCTTTCATTATGACACTGGAAGCACCTATTGTTGTGAAGGCAGATGGTCTTTGTGGCGGGAAAGGTGTTATCATCGCACAGAGTCATGATGAAGCAAAGAAGGCTGCGGGTGAAATGCTTTCGGGGAATTCATTTGGAGATGCTGGAACCAGTATTGTGGTGGAAGAGTTTTTGGACGGCTATGAACTTTCTGTTTTTGCTATTTGTGACGGTAAAGACTATGTGGTACTTCCTGCTGCGCAAGATCATAAAAAACTTCTCAATAATGATGAAGGTCCAAACACGGGTGGTATGGGAGCTTATGCACCTACACCACTAGTGAATGATGAAATTTATGCGAAACTCGATGAACGTGTGATCAAACCAACACTCAAAGGTATGGAAGAGGAAGGTATGCCATTTACAGGTGTGCTTTTCATCGGTGTGATGGTTGTTAATGGTGAACCTATTATCCTTGAGTACAATGTGCGTTTTGGGGATCCTGAATGTGAAGAGTTGATGCCATTGCTAAAATCACCTGCATCAGAACTGTTTTACAAGGCTGCTACGGGTGACCTTAAGAATGCGAACATAGTGTTTCATGATAAGTATGCGGTAGGTGTTGTGATGGCGAGCAAGGGTTACCCTTATAAAAGTACACCTCCTGCAGAGATCATTATAGATGATATTTACCACGAAGAGTTAAATGAAAATGCCCATATTTCTTATGCTGGTGTGACACGTGGTGATGATGGTAAACTTTATGCCAGCGGGGGCAGGGTTTTAGTGTGTGTAGGGATCGGAGATAGCATCAAAGAGGCACAGAGAAATGCATATATGCTTGTTGGACAAGTACATTATGCAGGTAAACAATGTCGTACAGATATTGCTTATCAGGCACTTTAGGTCCTGAAAATGTCTGAACCATTGTCTCTTGAGGTTGCCAGTAATCAAAGAAGGATTACTGCTTTTATGATCGATGATATTGTGATCTCTATGTTTTTCATTATTATTTTCTATGATCAGTTTTCTTCCGTTTTTTCAAATATTACGGTAGTAGATGAGGCAGCACTGCAAAGTATAAATGCTTTTATTGCTCAGAATGTTTTGGTGGTGTTTTTGATCAAACTGATCTATCATACCCTGTTTGTTTGGCAAAACGGTATGACCCTTGGAAAATATGTGATGAAGATAAAAGTGATAGATCTACAAACAGGTCAAACCCCTGATCTTCAAAAGGCATTGCTTCGTGGGTCAGTCAGAATTGCCAGTGAAGTATTGTTTTATATTGGTTTTATTATGGCATTTTTTATGCCGATGAAACAAACACTGCATGATAAACTCTCTGGTTGTGTCGTTGTTGATGCCTAAACACTTTTCTCTTCTCATTTTCTTTGTTGTATGTTTGACACTAAGTCTTTATGCCGTGCCCAAGAGTAATAAAATCGAAATCACTGCAAAACATATAGAATCGACAACAACATTACTTAAAGCCCGTGAAAACGTGATCGTTTATTATGCTGACTCAGTCATTAAAGCAGATACTGCCGACTATAATAAGAAAGAAAAACTGCTGGTACTTGATGGCAATATTGAGATGATAGGATATCATGGCAGTAAAGAACATAGTAATCATATGGAAATTTATACTGAGAAAGATGTGGTCACCTTTGATGAACTTTTTCTTGTAAGTGAAAATGATGTCTGGATATTCTCTAATGATGTCCATAAAAAAGATGGGAATTATACTTTAGGAACATCAGTACTTTCGAGTTGTGATGTGGAAGATCCTTTATGGAAAATGGTTTTTGAACGTTCACATTATGATACCAATGCATCATATATGAAGATCTATGATGCCAAAATATATATGTGGGATGTTCCGGTGCTTTATACTCCCTATATGGCTTTTACAACCCACAACGAAAGAAGTTCAGGATTGTTATTCCCAGGGTTTGGGTATACATCGAACGAAGGGTTCCTTTATGAACAGCCTATCTACTGGGCTATCTCACCAAGTATGGACCTTGAAGTCAATCCTCAGGTCCGGACGTCAAGATCGTTGGGACTTTACAGTACATTTCGTTTTGTTGACAGCGCGTATTCAGCAGGAGAGATCAGAGCAGGGTATTTTAAAGACAAACAGAGTTATGTCGATGAGTTTAATCTGCCAAATGACAGCCATTATGGTTTTGAATTTAATTATGAGTCATCTAGGGTGTTTAACAATTTTTTACCCAAAGGTTTTACGGATGGCCTGTATATCAATGCCACATATTTAAATGACATTGATTATTTGAATTTACAATCAAGCCCTTTAACACATTTCGGTTTGGTTCCTTTACAAGAATCAAGACTGAATTATTTTGCTTACAATAATGATTATTATGCAGGTGTAAATGCCAAGTATTTTATAGATACAAGAAAAATAGACAATGATGATACCATGCAAATACTGCCGTCTATACAATTGCATAAATATTTAAATCATTTTATTTGGGATAACCTAACCTACAGTGCAGACCTTCATGTCAATAATTTTGATAGAAAAGAGGGTGCAACCATGCAGCAGGTTGAACTCAATATACCATTGGAATTTACGACCTCATTTTTTGATGATTTCCTAAATCTTTCTTTGGGAGAAGAGCTTTATTACAGTAAATTCTTCTTTGGAAATGGCGATTTTGTTCATGATGATTTTGAGTATTACAGCAATATACACAGAGTTAAGATCTTTACAGACCTGACCAAAAAATATGATGACTTTGTGCATGTATTGCAACCTTCTTTGAAGTATACAAAGCCGGGTAATGAGTACCAGTCTCCTACTGAGGGTTCTCTGTTAGATGATGAACAAAAAGCATTATTTGCAGTCGGTTTACCAGAAGAATCTTATAGTATTTCTTTAAGCCAATATTTTTATGATGAAAATATGAAATTAAAATTTTACCAAAGATTTACACAACAGTATTATCCAGAAAGAGAATATGAACTCGCAGATATGAGTAATGAAATGCAATATAATTGGAAGAGATGGCGATTTTATAATAATCTTACCTATGCCCATGAGTTTGGAGAGATTCGTGAATCATCCAGTTCCGTTGCCCTGTCAGAGACAGACTATAGTGTTAGCGTAGGGCATACCTATAAACAAGTATTAGCTGATGTAGTGAGTACTGTTTCTGCCAATGATGTTTATCTATCTTTTGCTTATGTGTATAATAAGGAGATCAAGGTAAATGGGGGATTGACTTATAATATAGATGAGTCTTCAAGTAAACAGTGGAGATTTGGCGGCAGTTATAATCGTGATTGCTGGAGCATAGCTGCTTCGATAAGACAAGATATCACACCTAGACCCACAGGGTTTACCACGGATAACACTTTCTTTGTACAATTTAACTTTATCCCTTTTGGCGGTATAGGTACCGGAAGTCAAAAATGATGATAAGTCCTCAAGAGGAGATAGAAAAAGCACTGGAATTCTTAAATTTACCTAAGCTGATCTCACGGGCAGATATTAAAAAACAATATTATTTTTTAGCTAAAAAAAATCATCCTGACAGCGGTGGTGATGTCCAGCAAATGGAACAGTTAAATCATGCCTATACCTTATTGATGAAGTATATAGAAGAGTTTCGTTATACTTTTGACGATGAAGAAATTTCCAAACAATTCCCAGGAGTAGATCATGCCCAAAGATTCAAACCGTAATACCTATTTTGAAGATCGTGAAGATGCTTCAAAACAGTTAATTGATATGCTTCCCATAGAGTTACTTTCTCAAAATGAGACCGTAGTCATCGGGGTGAGTGAAGGGGGGGTGTATTTTGCAGACCAGATAGCCAATGCACTTTATGCACAGATGGATATCTTACTGACGGAACCCATTTTGGCACCAAATAACCCTGAACTCTCTATCGCAATGATCTCTGAGACAGAAGAAGTGCTGATGCATAAAGCACTCATTGATGCTTTCGAGATCAGTGAAGACTATGTTTATGGTGAAGCACACAGGAAGTATGAAGATGAAATTTTGGCCTATGTCTATAAATATAGAAATGGCAAAGATCTGGTCTCACTTCAGGGGAAGTATGTTGTTTTAGCCGATGAATGTATAGAAACAGGGCTTACGATGATGGTGGCACTTAAATCGGTTATTGCCAGAGGGGCTAAAAATATTTATATTGCTACACCGATCCTGGATAAAACAGTGTATCAAAATTTACTGACTGTATGTGACGGGGTATTTTGTCCTCATAAGATACAAGACTATATTTCGATAGAATACTATTATAAAGATTTTGGAACAATGAGTTTCGATGAGATATCTGAGATTGTACATCAACAAGAGATAAAAAATAAAGACAAAGAGATGAAAAAGGAAAACTAAACAAATGCAAGAACAAATTATAGAGATAAATGTAAACAGTCTTGAAGAGAAATACGAATTTAATAAAGTAGCCAAACAAGCAAGTGGTGCAGTGATGTACAGACAAGGCAAGGCGGTTCTTATAGCAGCAGTTGCCATAGATGAAAAAGCAGTAAATGAAGACTTCCTTCCTTTAACTGTTCAGTATATAGAGAAATCTTACGCAGCAGCGAAGATCCCTGGTGGGTTTATTAAAAGAGAAACTAAACCTGGTGATTTTGAGACATTGACTTCCCGTATAATTGACCGTTCTTTACGTCCTTTGTTTCCCAAGGGGTTTCATTATCCTGTGACGATCACAGTAATGGTAGTAAGTTCAGATAATGAAGTTGATATGCAGGTGGCAGCTTTGCATGCGGCAAATGCAGCATTGTATGTTTCAGATATTCCCGTGTCTACAAGTATCGCCGCAGTGAGAGTAGGGACAGTTGGAGATGATATCGTTATTAATCCTACACTCACACAACAAGCCCAAAGTGAACTAGATCTTTTAGTCGTGGGTTCAGGTAAAGATGTGGTAATGATAGAGATGCGTACGCTTGCTACTGAAGATGAAGCGGGTCAAAGTGCCAATGAGTTTGATGAGTCTGCACTTGTAGATGTCATTGCAATGGCAGCAGATGCTATAGATGCAGCAACAACAGCGTATGTAGATGCCTTTGCACCTGTAGTAAGAGAGGCATTAGACCTGTCATTGGCTGAAGATAAAGTAGATGAATCACTTTATGCAATGATAGAAAATAACTATGCTGTGGATGTTGAAAAAGCTATTTCTCACATGGCAAAAAGTGAGCGTTCTACAGAACTTAAAAAAGTACGTATGAAAATTATGGAAGCGTTAGAAGCTGAAGGAAAAGAAGCAGATAAAGAACTCGTTTCCAAAGTACTTGAGCGTTATAAAAAAACGATTGTAAGAGCAATGATCTTAGATAAAAACATCCGTGCAGACGGTAGAGCACTTGATGAAGTAAGACCTATTAGTATTGAGACCAATCTATTGCCCTCTGTACATGGGTCATGTCTGTTTACCCGTGGTCAGACACAAGCACTTGTAACCGTGACACTTGGCGATAAAAAAGATGCTCAGATGTATGAACTTATCACTGAGAAAAATTCTCAATCAGAGAATTTTATGGTGCACTATAATTTTCCGGGATATTCTGTAGGTGAAGCCAAATATATAGGTGCTCCAGGACGTAGAGAACTAGGACATGGTAATTTAGGTAAAAGAGCATTGGCGCCTTCTTTAGATTTAAATTATGATGGGAGTATTCGTATGGTCTCTGAAATTTTGGAGAGTAACGGTTCTTCTTCAATGGCTACGATATGTGGTGGTGCTTTGGCATTACGCGGGGCAGAGGTTACGACTACTGCACTTGTGGCAGGAATTGCTATGGGTCTTGTGAGTGAAGGTGACAAATATGCAGTCCTTACAGATATTATGGGACTAGAAGATCATGATGGAGATATGGACTTTAAAGTTGCAGGTACGGCGCAAGGTATTACGGCACTTCAAATGGATATTAAACTCGGCGGTATAGATTTGGCTGTACTTAAAGATGCATTGCAAAAAGCAAGTCAAGGTAAAAACCATATTCTTGGACTGATGGAAGAAGCAGCAAAAAACATAGTGACAAGTGAAGCACTTCCAAGTACTGAGCATTTTACCGTACATCCAAGTAAGATAGTAGATATCATTGGTAAAGCAGGTGCAACAATTCGTGAAATTATTGAACGATTTGAAGTATCTGTTGACCTTGACCGTGATGTAGGCGGGGTGAAACTTTCAGGTGGAGATAAAGAAAAAGTAGCAGAAGCCAAAGCACATATAGAAGAGATCGCTTCTTCTCCTGTGAAGAAAAAGATGGAATATAAAGTAGGGGAAAGCTATGATGGTAAAGTCAAAAAGATAGTGGACTTCGGACTCTTTGTTGAAATGCCAGATGGTTTTGATGCTTTACTGCACATTTCAAAAGTAGCGAAAGAACGCGTCAATGATCTTCCTGAAAGATATAGTGAAGGAGATCCTATCACTGTTATTGTCATGGAACAAAAAGGTAAAAAGGTTGAGCTTGCTACACCGGAATTTTTAGCTTAACCGTATCACATTATTTGAGTTAAAGGGAGTGAGATTTTTTGTGTTTATATGCTGTTTTAATAAACAGGACAAACAGAATCAATCCCACTCCCATTAACAATGCATTCCCTATAAGGTCATGTGACCAATAAAAGTTTGCCTGTCCTTCTTTCTGCTCTACAAAATAAACCACAAGTAAAATACGAAAAACATTAACAAGTGAAAATATCACATACCCTATACCCATCCAATGAATTTTATGCCATAGGTTAGAGGGGAAAGCCAGTATCGATGCAAAGAAAAAGAGTATAGGTATCATGCCATTACAGGCTTGATTGATGATGATCTTATAGTGAGGGGTTATCCAGATATCAATACCTTGCAGTTGCCCTGGTTCTAAAAAGAGTGTTAAAAAATAAAGCGTGAGTTTTGTCTGCTCTTCATTAATGAGTGTAGATGCTATAGAGATATCGCTGTAAAAGAGTGTAAAGAGCAGGGCTAAGTAGAAAAAATATAAAGTAACAAACTGTTTCATACATGCACTTTAGCACCATACTGCTTATTTTTACCCCTATTTTTTTGATTTTAAAAAAGAAATGGGGTGTCTCTCTTTTCTGGACATAGTTTTAACCACATTTAATGATGTTAAAGATATAATTACGCCGTTATTTGAAGTGATTAAGTAGGGAAATGTAGGCATTTATGTTTATGTTGGCGATAATTATTTATCGTTTACGCTATCCGAACAGACTTCTAACGCAGTCGAAGAGACTTAAAACCTATTAATTTAAAGGATATAAAATGAAAAAGTTTTTCTTACTTTTCTTAGCACTTGGTGCTGTTGCTTTCGCTGGTGAAGGTGAATCTATGATCAAAGCATACTCAGTAGTTGCTGCTGGTGT